>JAGGXT010000071.1 GCA_021162905.1 Candidatus Odinarchaeota archaeon
AAATAGATTACTAACTACTACGATTTATTTTTTGACGCTAGCATAGATTTAGCCCACGAACGTATAGTCATTGCTCTGTCATCGAGCGCACTCTTAAGATATTTATCATCATGAGTCAACTCATAGAGTGCCTTATATGCCTTAAGTCTAATCTCGTAGTAATTATCTTTCCTAAGTTCATTTAGGTGCTTTACCGCATTTTCCATATCGATCTTTGATGCAAAATCAAAGAAAGCATCTACAATAATCGGCAGATACTTTTTCTTAATAAACTCATCACTTGGGACGAAGATATCCTTAAGAAGAGTTAGTAAATCAACAGATTTTTTGTTAGAAAGCTTGCCTATCTTGAAATATAAAGCTTGTTTGAAGACTCGTGCTGGGATTTTATCGTATACTGAACATATATCAAATGAGGCAAGGATAAGGCTACGTGCGCTTTCTAATATCTGTCTCGCGGGAATACTTTTTCTATTATCAAAATAATGGAAGAAATTATTAATGAATTTTGTCAGAATGTTTTGGATTTTGCTAATATCTAATGATTTCCGACTCTTAAAACGAGAATTATTAAAGCTGTTTAGGATTTTAATGATCTGAACTTCATTATTGCGCAGATAATACCCACTAATCCCAGAGAAACGGAGTGCGCTATCGATTGTTAATAAAATAGGTATAAGAAGGATGTAGGAAGAAAGCACTGATTTCCAGGATTCACTAATCTTTGAACTTTCTTCAATTTCTTTAATTAGTTTGATCTTGTTTTCGTCACTTAAGTATTTTTGTCCGCACATTAACATCCACAAGGAAACCAATGCAGCTGTATCATAGTACTTACTATCTTTCAAGAGATGCTCAAAAATATGCACTAACTGAAGGACGTCATCAACTTTATCATGAAAGTAGAAAATGCTTGAAACGATAGTATCATAAATTGTTTTTAATCGATACTTTGCGGCGATCATACAGCTAACCAGGCGAAATATTGGGAAATAAATGGCATGATGAGATAACGGAAGAATAAAGTCATATTTCCTTAAAATACGTCTCTCTTGTTGTTCTATTAAGTTTATTATTTTTTTACTGAGAAGTATAGCGAAATCAATTACGTTTTTGTCATGAGGCCTTCTATCTAGCATAAACCTCACAAGAATACCGGTGTATGACAAAAGCTCATTATCAGTGTAATAATCTGGAACATACTCGGCTGCAGTTTCACCAAATTCCTCAATAATTTTATCGAATTTTGAGTCGGTTATTTTAAGGTCTTCTCTTAAAAAATCAATGAAATCTCTTTTAATTATATCTGAATAAATTCCCTCCTCTTCCTCAACCTCTTCGTCTGATTCTAAGTACACCTCAGTATCTTCATCTATGTCATATGAACCTTCTATATGTTCTGTATCCGCTTCAAACTCTTCTTCATCTTCTACTGGTGGATACTGTGGCGGTGGCGTACCCCTCTTCTTTAGAAGCTTCCAGTACATCTTCTTTTTTGACTTAGCGTGCTTTGTTTCTATAAGCTCTAATTTAAACCACCACTCATCGCCATAGTCAAACAGAAAATACGCAGTCTTCCCAATAATCTTAAATAGGTCCTGCACTTTTGATTTCTTTACACTAAGCGTCCCCTCTACTGTAGGCTCCATTCCCTCATCAACAAATAATTCAAAAGCATTTTGTACTTTACCAAGATTTGCAGAATCATAAAACCCAAAAGGATGGTCAAAATTAAAGTTAAAAAGCTCTGTAATCAACCATGCAAAATCATATAAAGACCAATCACTAGAGATTTCTACTATCCTATATACTGTAGGTCTGTATCTCATTAAGGTTATCTTTACTACTAATAGATCACTCATCACAATTAAAATGAAATTAAAATTCTATTTATTTTTTAGGTAACCGAGTACATGTAAAAATACAGCTCAAAAAATCAAATTTCAGCCCTTTTGAAAAATAAAGCTACGTATTCACTTATCAACCCATGCACATAGATCCAGAAAAGCCTTCTGAAACCGTTACGATTAGATGGATTTATATACTTGTTCGGCACATTTAGTATCGGTGGCATGCCCTCTCTGCTCTGGCTGCACAGCAGCCTATGAGGGCGCCTTATCTTCAGATGTGGGCTCTGAGTTTACTCCGAAGGCCCTATTAGAGGCGTCAGCTTCGATGATGGGGAAACGGTTGGTAGATAAAAACTCACTTATTTCTATGAAAGTCTACCAACCGTGAACCCCAATTAGTTTATAGCAGCATATAAATAGCATTAGGGATGGAGTTGGGTTCAGTGGATGTCCGCATTGGTGAGCGGTAAGTGAACATACTCTACTTATCATCGTACCCCTTTTTAAATCACCACTCTCGAGGGTTACCGGCTTGATAAAAACTTTACTCATTAGAAATTTTAAATCCATAAAAGAACTATTATTAGAATGCAAAAGAATAAACCTCTTCATAGGGGAGCCAAATACTGGTAAGTCGAATATATTAGAGATTATCGGTTTTCTTTCTCACCTATACCATGGAAAAATAAGTGATTTCATTAGATTTGAGAGCTTAATTAATCTCTTTTATGATAACGATTTATCAGAAAAAATTGTTATTAAAGCTGATAATGAAAAAGTTGAAATGAAATTTAAAGATGGACGTTTTCCAATAACTACTACTAAGAATGGCGAAGAAGTATTACTGGCTAGTTATACGTATTCTGATCTATCACAAAGAGTACCTACAAGTGATTTTCGGAAATTCAAGTTCTATAGATTTCAAAAACTAAAGCTTTTCCCTAATCAGAGATCTGATTATCTTGTTCCTCCTCACGGAGAAAACCTACTCACAGTTATCCTAACACATAAAAAGCTAAAAAGTGTAATTAAGCAGATTCTCGATAATTTCGGTTATCGCCTCGTATTGAATCCCCCAGAAAATAAAATCGCTATTCAGAAAGAATTAGAAGACATAATTGTTGCATTTCCCTATCATCTTCTGTCCGAAACTCTACAAAGAATCATTTTCTTCTTAGCTATTCTTCACTCTAATGAGAACTCCATAATAGCTTTTGAGGAGCCCGAAGCTCATACATTTCCGTATTATACAAAATTTATCGCCGAAAGAATAGCTCTCGATAACAAAGGCAACCAATTCTTTATATCAACTCATAATCCATACTTTGTAATCTCAATACTCGAAAAATCTCCAAAAGGAGACGTCAACATTCTACTCACGTACTTAGATAATTACCAAACAAAAGTTAAAACACTAACACAACAAAAAATAGAAGAGCTCCTAGATCTTGGTGCAGATATCTTTTTCAATATCAAAACGTTTTTGGAGTGATTATAATACCAGTCGTTAAATGTAAACCTGGTTCTTTATAATTCACTGCGATCTCATAATTGTTCGTTCTTTATAGTCTACGCAATTCGTCTATAAAAGCTTCTCGCGATTTAAATTTTAACCCATGCTTTTTCATTCTCTCAAAGTGTGAGACATTCCCCGAAATTAAAACAAGGCCTTCAGTTATAGCTGTCGCACCTATTGCTATATCCCTAAACTCCAATTTTTCACATGCTTCGAGAGCGAGACATCAATCTCCAGCATTTTTTCTAATATCTCTTGAGTCAGGATAATACTTGCAAAAGCTCTTTCAATTGCACCCTTTGTCTCTGTGATATCCGTTTGTCCCTACCGCATCATTTCGGTTGAAATCGGCTCATTCAGTATCAGCAGTAGGGACTTTCTCCTCATCCATTCCTTCATTGGTAGCACGGCTACCTCCAGACTGGAATCATTGGGCATCGGGGCGAACGGCACACGCCCCTTTAAAGTGACTTTCTTCTTGAGATTCAAAACTGCTACTACATCCCTCCCGAAGATTTTCCCGCACTTCTTACAATAAAGTTGCCTCGGGGCATCGCCCCTCATCAGCTTGGAGCCACAATACGGGCAAATTGAGGATGTCCTCTTCGGGTTCACCGTGAGCCACATAACCCCTTTTTCCTCGCATTTCTCTATGATTGTTTTGAGGAGCGTTCTAAATCCAGCCTGATATATTCGATGCCTCAGCTTCTTGCTGCGAATGCTTCTTATCATATTCTCTGGACACTTCTTCGGGAGCTTCTCCAGCGCCACCACAGCGTCCGCTTGCTTCGCAGTATTAGCTATGATGTTCGCTAGTTTCAGTCTTCTATCCTTTTTCTTGTTTCTTTCGTTGTTGCGGAGCGTCCTTTTGAGCTGTCTGTCACTCTTTATGCTCTGGGCCACCTCTCTGTATCCGCTATATCCCAGTGTTATCCTCTTAATGTCTGTGAGCAAAACAAAAACTCGATTGGACACCTTTACAGTCACATTGCTCTCATTTATGTCCACAGATACAATCGATGGCGAGCCGGTTCTCTGCTGGACTTCCTTTTCAAACATAAAATAAACGAGAATCCTTCTGTGTTCATAGTCCAGCTTTACCTTTGGTTGCATCCTCAGTTTCCAGCCAGAGTTAAGATACTTCCAATATAGCTTGTGGGGCTCTAGTGGTATGTATAGAGGCCCCCGGTGCGTCGCAATTCTAATCGTTGTTCTGCCAATAAGTTTCCAGAGGTGGTCGTCCAGCCAGATGCTAATGCTGTTGACTTCGGGTCTCTCGGTCTTTGCGATTCCTATTTTTCTGAGTTTCAAGAAGCTCTTTATCCTCGTTGATGCATCCTGGCAGGCAGTATGGATATAGTGGCTTGGGAGTTTCGGATACTTGCCTCTCAGCTCCCGATACTTCCGCTTTTTCAGCCCGGTGAACGGCTTTATGTTGTTTCTGAACCCGAAATTCACAAGCTCAGCAACAATTTTCCTATATGTCTCTTCGAGCTCCCTGAGAATTGCAAATTTTCTCTGCGTTAGAGTGATGCTTGGAACTATGACGGTTCTGGAGAGTGTGGTCATTCTTTTTCGACCTCATCTATGAGCTTTTTCACGCCCTCAACAAATTTCTTCTTCTTGTGGCTCCTCATCCCATACAGCCGACCAGCAAATGAGGTTACTATCGCAATTAAATCCTCCACAAGTTCTTGATACACATCCTTAGGCTCCTCTCCAAAAACGACCTCGATTCTCGCTCCAAACTTCCTAAAGAAGAAGTCGAGATACTCAAAACCAAACCTAGTCAGCCTATCCTTACAGGTAATAACGACGGCATCGACTTGATGGTTTGCAACAAACTCGAATAGTCTGAGCAAGTTCTTTCTGTTCGTTTTCAATCCACTAGCGACATCTTTGAGGACGGCGACAACATTGTACCCCTTGGTGGAGCAGTAGTTTAGGAGGACCTCAATTTGCCTTTCTAAATCTTCTTTCTGGTCGCTGGAGCCAACTCTGGCGTAGATGACCGCACGAATTGAGGTGTCTTTTCTCCCGCCTAGGATTCTTTCGACCTCGCTTTTGGGGATTCTCCATCTTCCAGTAGGAGTTTTGATTGCTTTGATTGTTCCGTTGTATATCCATCGTTTCAATGTAATGTAACTTATCCCCAGGATCTTGCAGACCTCTTTTAGGCGTAGTAGTTTTTCCAATTGTATCACTTTAATACTTTTTGATATAATAAGAAATCATTTGTCATTTAAAAAGTTTTCTGCCCCCAAATATCAGC
>JAGGXT010000082.1 GCA_021162905.1 Candidatus Odinarchaeota archaeon
GTGTAAGAGAATCTATTTATAATTTGAAATACAATTCTATAATTACTGTTATGATCGGGCTTGATATTGATAAAATAAACGACTTTTCATGGTTATATATTCCACAGGATGATGTTTTGCCTCACCGAGTGAGTTTTCCATCAAATTACAGCGATATGACAGCACCGAGAGGAAAATCATCTGTAATGGCAGAGATTACTACCCATGAAGGAAGCAAAATTTGGAGATTAAACGATGACAAATTAATAAAGAGAACTGTGGATGACTTGACAAGAGTTGGAATTTTCGATAAGGAATATTTTGAATTTGGAGTTGTGAGGCGGATGAAATACGCCTATGTAATAAATGATTTGAATTATAGAAAGAATAGTGAGATATTTAGAGGGTATTTTGAAAAAGAGGATATAGGGCTGGTTGGTAGATTTTCTGAATTTAAATATCTTAATATGGATGCTACAATAAAGAGCGCTCTTGATTTTGTTAAAAAGAATTTTCCTTGAAAAAAAATTTAATTCATAAATGATTTTAGAAAGAACAATATTAAGGAAAAATGGTATCATTTCCGAGGTGTCAGATATGAGTGAGAAAAGAATTAGAGAAATCATTTCTAAACTAGATAAAGTTGCAGGTAAATTTAACAAAGAGCTAGAGAGATTGAAAGATCTCTTAACCGAAGCTGGAGAGACAATATCAACTATGATAGATATTTTAGAGGATATGTTCACCGACGACGAGCTTGATGCAGTAACTTTAAAAAGTGGTACGCTGAGTGAAATAATAAGCAACTTAGAGGACATTGGTTCAGAGCTTGAAGATGCTATTGATGATATAGATGATCTTTACATAAACTCTAAGGACCTTGATGAGCTGGAAACATTGGAAGCGCTAGGTGAATTGGAGGAAGAGGAGGAAGAAGAGGAAGAAGAATTTTAATAAGCTTTAATATTGCTCTTTTTTAAATACCAATGGGCCAAATCCTAATGGTATAAGTTCGTCGATCGTAGAAATTATGACTTTGTTCATATTTTCATTGCTCATAATAACTTCAATTTTTTTATCTGAGAGTTGAGAAAATTCGAGAATTACTTGCCTACACGCTCCACAAGGGGATACCACATCATTACTAGTCCCGATGATTGCAATGGCTTCAAATTTTCTTTCACCTTCGGATACCGCTTTAAATATAGCAACACGTTCAGCACACATGGTAAGTCCATAGGATGAATTTTCAACATTAGTTCCTGTATATATTTTCCCATTCTGCGATAAAACTGCTGCGCCAACCTTAAAATTTGAATATGGGCTATAAGAATTATTCATGGCATCCTTAGCTTTTTTAAGCAATTCTTTATATTTATCTGGCAGTTTTTCAAATATCACACTCTTCATACTATCACCCTATATTTTTCTTGAGCCTTCCAATTGACACATATTAATAATAAAAGGAGGTTTGGTGTATACCTCGGCAATATCAACTATTTTTTCAAATGAATAACTCTTAGGAAATATTCCAAATAGAACTCTGAATATGTATCTTCCTTCAAGATTTTCTAGAGGATTATCATCGTAAAATGTCTCTATTGGGGAAAATATAAACATTCTTTTATCTATAGAGCCTATCTCCTTGATGCTGTGAATTAGACTATTTGCTGCAAGTAACAAGTAAGTATCTCGCGACTCAAGAATTGCCCAGTCATTTACTAAAGGATATGTC
This sequence comes from Candidatus Odinarchaeota archaeon, assembly GCA_021162905.1. The sequence goes on from JAGGXT010000082.1 coordinate 1,715, forward strand.
TCCTCATCATTTACTTCTCTGAGCACTATTTCATCTATTAATTTTCTCCAAATTCTTGAAAAAGAAGTATTTGTAATATTGAAAGTCAATGGGTTCAGCCTTCCAGTAAGAGGTTCGTTAATAACAATTTTTCGTATAACCTCAATTAGGGGATATTTTGAGAAAACTCTATATTCCGTTTCAGTTCTCATTAAATCGTAATATTCATTAATTTTTCTTCTAAAAAGAATTGGAAAAGGTCTAGAAAAATCTTCTGAGATGTCGATTTTTTTGAGTGAGGGCTCGATATCACTTTCAAGCGAATAGTCAAATAAGTTACCTGTCAATTCGATAGATTCGGAAATATTAGAGAATAAAGAAAGAGATGATTTATCATCATTAAAGAGAATTTCAAGCTGACTGGTTCTGATTTTTTGCTCTGATTTATGATATTCATTGCAACTAGTATCAGGAACCGCTCCTCTCATCAAAAATAATAATGATTCTGCTTTAAGGTCATCTAAATTTATAAGTGCAGATATCTCTCCTCGAAATTCACTATCTGTATAGTTTTCTTGTAGAATTAAAGCAAACGGCAGATTGGTATTATTTATTTCTAGAAGTAATTCATTAGGATTTAAACGCGCATGTTCAATCTTAAATTTAAAAGATAGGGGAACTCTAATATTTTTAATCTCTGGATGATTATTTATTACGAGGAATTGTTTTACAGCTTCTTTTCTTAATAAGTTTAGATATTCCTTTTGTGATACGAGTTCTGACATTATTGCAATTAACGAATCTAGTTTATATATCGCATTTAGGAATAATGCTTCCCCTTCCTTTCTTTTCTCATAGCACGGATTCCAACCAAATTTATCACTATTTTGTGCTAAGGCAATAAGTTCGAGTATTTTATCCAAATCACTCTGAAACTTTTCTCGGAAAGATAATGGGAGCTTCTTTAGCCAGAATAATGCATGAGAAAACAAATATCGAGCCTTTTCATTCAATGTCCAAAGATAATGATCCCATGGATCTCTACACCATAGTCCAAAATCATTGCTACCTAATGCCCATGTACAATCTGGAAGATATAAGTCAGCAATTGGTTTATGCGATTGTATATATTCAGAGAGAAGGATTGGAGTTATTTCTGAGTCGGATTCGACCAAATGAAATAGTTCGTCTAAGTCCCTCGGATCAAAAATTTCAGCATCTCCTAAAATTAAAATTATGGATTCATCCTCAAGCTCTTCCTTCTTGGCTAAGGCAAAATCCTTTAGGGATTGGTAAGTTGTTTCAAAAATGACAGCCTTTATTTTCTTACTATTATGACCGACAATATTATAAACGCCTAACCTTTGCGGCATGAAAACATTTTTTGTAAGAAAATCAACAGTTTCTTTTTTAAGAAGTATATATTCAAATCCAAATTTAGTTAATATTTCAGGCAATGGTTCGGCATAAGCCGTTTCTTGAGCGTAGAATCCTTTGGAAACTTTTCCAAACACTTCTCTTAGACAATTTATTGCTTTATTGATTTGAAACTCTAATTCGCTTTTGGTATGGAGACTTGTAAGAGAAAAACTCCAAGTATCCACTAATATTTCATACCTTCCTTCGACAACACCTTTTTTTATTCTCTCGATCACATCTGGAGCTACAGTAAGAAGATACGGTAACGTTACTGAACATTCAATATCCCATCCTATCTTCATTTTTGGGTGCCTTTCAAAGACGTTAAGCAGTTCCCGATATATGTAAGGAAATCTACGAATTGCATCTCCATGGGTATATTCAGCGTACCACATATTAACATGCAAATGAATATTTATATATTTCATAAAAAGAACACCACTAAATGGTTCAGATAATTAGAAATAATAGTTGGATTGGATGCTAATAAAAGTGATGACTCACAGTACAAAATTCAATACTTCTCTATTACAAAATTTTTATCTCAACTGGAAAAATTTTCTCAGTCGTATAATCCATGTAAAAACCTTCAAATTCAAGCATATGCATATTAAATATCAGCCAAACATAAGGATTCAATTTCATATTCCTAATATCCAATGCGGAAGGCTTAGTACTATTTGGATGTGAATGATAAACAGCAACAACATCTAATCCCTTTTTTTCAGCATATAAATACGCATCACACAGCTCTGTGGGTTCCATTAAAAACTCGATATGTGATGTCTGTACGTTTTTAATTCTTAGTACTTCTTTCCCTTCAGCTATACTATCTTTTATCAGACCTATAATAAGACCGCAAGCCTCACATGGCTTACTTTCGAGAATGTGTTGCTTTATGATTTCCAGTATTTTATTTGATAAAATGAGAGTTAGTATCATATTATCACAACTACAATAAATCGAAATACTATTTTAATTTATTTTAATAATACTTCTTTAATCTTATCAATTATTCGTTGAACATGATATTCTATTTCATTACTATATTTCATAAATGGTTCTAAAGTCTTTGGTTGCATACCAAGGATGTAGACCATTATTCCCCTTCTTGTGAGCAGCTTTGAGTAGAGAGACAATGGTACTTTGTGAACGCTTATATCAAAAAAGTCGTTAATATGATTCCCTTTTATAAGTATTAGATCATAAGGATTTCCACCAAAATCAACAGCATCCACAAATACTACGACATCTATTGAAGATTCTCCATTTATTAGGTTTATTATAAAATTGTCTATGTTGTCATCAACTTCATTTATCGATAGAGCATATCCAATCTCTTTTAATTTTCTGGTAAACAAAATCCCAAATGCATCATCAGCTCTATCTATATTTCCAAAGCCTATGAAAAAAACTCTTTTCTTCTCCAATAAATTAAAAAGAAAGGATAAAGATTCGGTATTATCGGTCATCTCTTATAACCCTTACTAGATGCGCTGAACAGCTAATACATGGGTCATAAGCTCGAGCTATCATCTCGAGGAGCAATATCATATCCTTTGTATCGGCATTGATCATTTTTTCGGCAGACATTCTAATATGTCGCTCCATGTTGTCCAAGTTTTGTGCAGTTGGAGTGATTATATCTGATTCAACAATCTTAAGATTCTTGATGACATAGTGGTGGTAAAGTGTACCTCTCGGAGCCTCCACAGCGCTTGTACCAACACCATCTTTTTTCTCGGGTTTGATAATTTCAGGGTCTTTTAATTTGAGTGCACTATCAATAATCTCTGGAATTTTTTCAAGGCAATAAAGAATTTCTATTGCTTGGGCAAGATTATTGTAGAGTGGGTTGAAGTACCATTCGTCATTGAAATACTTCTTATAATACTCTTTGGCTTTTCCAGTTAATCTATCACCAAGTAAATTGATTCTCGCAATAGCACCAACCATGAAGGGCTTGCCTTTGTACGATGATCGTTTAGCAAATGAGTATGGTACAACTCTCTCATTTGTAATTTTCTTATAATCGTCAACTGAATACTCTGAGCCGTCAGAGATAAGGACAGTATCCCCAACAAAGCCATACTGATTGTTCGGGGGATTTAAACACATGAAAATTGATCGTTCGTTAAAATGCTGAGGATACTTGTAATCAGCAAGTATTTTAATTACATTTTCAACTGCTGAGAAGTGTTTTTCTGCCTCATTCTTTATTTTTAAAAGCTCCTCATTTGATGGATATTTCCCGAATCCCCCTATAATAGGATTTTCACCATGGATTTTTCTACCGCTTATTAGTTTCATTATAGAAGTACCATATTTTTTCAGAAGAAGTCCAGAGATCACCTCTTTTTCATATTCATTGACCATGGCAATTGCTGACGGATAGCCCAAAATATCAGGCAAAGCGAGCAGGAATACATGTAAAGAATGGCTTTCAATCATCTCTCCTAAGTGCATGAGTGTTCTCAGAAGAGTGGCTTTTTCGGGAACTTTTATATTTAATGCTCTCTCTATACTTCTGATTGCGGCATATCTATGAGAAATTGTGCAAATTGCACAAATCCTTGAAGTGATACTTACGCTTTCATCTATAGTTTTTCCGATAACTAATGTTTCTATTAGTCTGGGCCCTTCATAAATTTCTACTTGTACATCTTTCACCTTGTTTTTATCGATAACTACTGTAATTCCGCCATGTCCTTCAACTCTTGCAATCTGACTAATCTTTATTGTTCTTGTCATTAAAATCCCTCTCCTTAACTATTTCTTTAAGCTTTTCTGCGGCTAACTTTCCACCAAAGATTCTCATACGAGAAATAATATCATCCAGAGACATACCATGCTCCATTAGCAATTTTAATTGAGATTTTATATTTGCATCATCCACAAGGCCCCAACATCCAATACATGGAATATTATGCGTAGGACAAATGGCACCACACCCTGCTGACGTTATAGGACCTAGGCATGGTATGCCCTTCATAAGAAGACATTCGTTTTCTTTCCACTTGCACTCCATGCAAACTGGCATTGTATAGGTATCTGGTAGAAGCTCATTGATCAGTTTTGTGAAAACAGGGAGAAAATGCTCCTTTGAAATAGGGCATCCTGGTATCAAGTAGTCTACTTTGACATAATCACTAATAGGCTTAGATTCAATTGGTGTATCATGTATAAATTCAATATCGCCATATACTTTCTTCAATCTTTCTTCATAGTTGTCGTTATCATAGTACATTGATTGAACTCCGCCATAACAAGCGCAATTACCGATAGCAACTAGAATCTTACTCCGCTTTCTAATCTCTTTTATTTTCTCAACTTGTTCCTTTGTACTTATTGATCCTTCTACAAATGCTATATCCAGCTCTGCATCTTCATCATTATCACTTTTTGCCATTAAAAAGGATTTAATTTCAACGGAGTTTAGTATATCGAGAAGCTCATCTTCCCAATGTAAAATTGCTAGTTGGTCTCCAGCACATCCTGTGAATCCATATATTCCAACTTTCAGCTTCTTCGTCCCTATTTTCCAGATCATCATTTTAGATCAGCTCCTTCATGTGTATAACATCCCAGTATGTGAATACAGGTCCATCAAGGCACGTGTAGATGTGTTCAATTACGCAATGACCGCACTTTCCTACACCACATTTCATTCTTCTTTCAAGTGTCATCAGAATTTGATGTTTTGGAATGTTTAACTTAAGGAGCTCCTTTAAAACAAATTTGTACATCACAGGAGGCCCACATATGGTAGCATATGTCTTTTCCCCGTCGATGTTTTCAATATATTTGAACAGCTCAGTTACCAACCCTATATGACCCGACCAGCTTCCAGTATCATCCTTATCTACCGTTAAAAGACACTCTAGATCGTCACGCTTGCTTAACTCTAAAAATTCATCTCTGAATAGCATATCAGCAGGTCGTCTCGCACCATATAGGAAGTATATTTTTCCGAATTTATCACGATTATCTAAAGCATAAAGTAACACTGAACGCAACGGAGCAGCACCCAAGCCACCAGCAACAATTAATAAGTTGTGATTCTCCATCTTCTCTATTGGAAAACCATTCCCATAGGGGCCACGAATCCCAACAATATCATTCTCTTTCAGCTTAAATAGTGCATCAGTAAAGCGTCCTACTCGACGAATACAGAATTCTAAAAGCCCAGGTCTTGAAGGAGTTGATGATATTGAAAATGGAGCTTCTCCAACTCCAAAGATGGACATCATAACGAACTGTCCTGGCTTATAATTGAAGGAAAAAACTTGCTCAGGTTCTATAAATCGCATTTGAAAAAATCTGGTATCGCTGGTTAAATCATATTTACGAATTATTCTTGCTGGATGAGGAACATAAGGATTTAAATTTTTCTCACTATTAGCGACCATTAAACCCAACCTCCTCATATAATCTGGAGGAGACTGTTAAAATGTTTATATCAACTGGACATGTAACTATGCAACGACCGCAACCAACACATGCTGGACGAGGAACATGTCCTTTAAATGCTCTGAGTTTATGAGAATACCATAACTTAAGTCTCTCACTGCGTGCTTCTCTGAAGTTATGTCCACCAGCAACCAAGGAGTATTCTTTTAACATGCATGAGTCCCAATACCTTACTCTGCAGCCACCATCATTACTTATAGAAATTACATCAGTCACGTTAAAGCAGTTACATGTTGGACAAACCATAGAGCATGACCCACATGAGAGACATTTTTCCCCAAATTCATTCCATAAGTCACTATTATAGAGAAGTTCCATTATATCAGGCATCGACGCGAAATCAATATGTATTTTGAACATTGAATCCCTTAACTTCCGCCATTCAACGTATCTTTTGATATCATCGTTTGTAATATTATCGCTAAATATATCTGGAATTGCCTTTACTAGGTCATCTCCAATACTAGAACCCACCCAGACAAGATAATAGTCATCTAAGTCTGTGAAAAATAGATCAAATCCTTCATAGACCACATCGGTACCTCTGGATTTACAAAGACAGTACTCATCCGGCAAACAAGAATAGCCTATGATAACTGTGTTTTTTCGGCGTTCCAAGTAATATGGGTCTGGGTAATCCATTGTAAAAAATGTATCTAGAATATTAATGCCATGAATATCACAAGGGTGAACCCCAAAAAGCACTCTGGATGGTACTTCACGTAGTTCTGAAGACCTTTTTAATTCGCGTTCTGAGTTGTTCATAGTTGTTACTTCAATACCGCCTTTACCAAATTTGAACAGCGTAAAACGGGGAGGAATAAAAAGTTTCTTTGGTGGTAGTAGAGTTCTAGTGTATGAAAGATCCATTTCTGAGAATTTTGTTACTCTCTCAAATGAATGATGATTTCCTTTTTTAACAGGTCCCCATACTTCTCGATCCTTAACAAGCATGTCAAAAAATGAAATGATGTCATCCTTTCTCATTTTATGGACTTTCACTGATATCCACCAGCGTTATTACTTTTGGTACTAAAACAATGTTAACAATAGTATATATTAATTGTTTGGTAGAAATAATGGTAACATCCGAAAATGGTGATTTATAAAATGATTTACCATGAACCTTAAACTCCAGTGCTAAAACGGTGTTATATCACCTATTCTCAGATGTTACCGAAA
>JAGGXT010000084.1 GCA_021162905.1 Candidatus Odinarchaeota archaeon
ATTTAAGCCACTTGGATGTTCCGAATACTTTGAATGCATCAAATTGTCAGTTTTCTTTGATGGTAACACTGCAAGAATCAGATTAGACGAAGTAAGTAGCATAGAGGATTTAAAGCATGGACTGTGGAAGGAGCTTGACATTAATACAATTAACACAAATAAAGTGCAAATATCCAAAGAAATGTATCCTGATGGTGATAAGGTTAAAGTAATGTTCAAAGATAACGAGTACCTTCAGTTAGATTCAATACTTTATAGAGATATTACTGTGTATAATCCCGTTGAAAACACCTACGTTCCAATCTTTAAGCCAAAACTTAAGATAAAGTACGTAAAGGAGGTGCTATGAATGAGGGAAATCAAAGTTAAATTTTACTGTGCATGTAACTTAGACTGCAGCAAATGTTCTAAAAAATGTAAAAGAGAATGCGCACTGTTTAGTCCAGATGTTCCAAGTGGTGGTAAAGTCTTATGCCCATTTTTAATAATAAAAGCGGAGGTGATTTAGATGCTGGTAAAGGTGTTGATGATAGGTGAGAGCGGTATTGGCAAGACACATACATGCATTGAAATCTCCAAAGTTATTAAATCAGTGATCATAGATGTTGATGAAGGCGCGGAGCCAATAATTCAAAAACTAAATGCAGAGGAAACAGTACAAAAGCTTGACGGTACTCCCTACAGCACATTCATTAAATCGTTAAAGCAAGCAGTGCAGTCAGATGCTGAGATGATAATAATTGATAGCTTAACAGAACTAAAAGAGGTAATCAAAAGGCACGTTAAAGATAAAATACTACAAAAAGGAGAGTTCTTTATAGGTGGCGTTGAACGTGAATCGCCAAAACGTATTGCAGATCCTGATTTATTCGTTTTGACGTGGGAATTACATCCTGCAATATACGATAAGATCAGGGACATCATGAGATATATTAATAGTGCGGGTAAATCATTTATCGTTACTTACCATCCACCAGTTGGTGATAAAGTATCACAAGGTGAAGCAAAAATGCTTGCTGAGTTAAAAAGAATCACAGACATCATGGTACAAGTAACGCAGGACAACATGCTCATAAAGAAGGACAGATTCTTCAATCTCAAAGAATTAAGCAGGGAAGATTTCATTGAATACTTAAGAAGAATATTGCAGGCTAAACACATCAGCGAAGTTAAAGAGTTTGTAGATAATTTGATATTGTGAGGTGATGTCATGGATATTGATACTTTTTTAGGGTTGGAGAATGGTGAATACAAAACTATGGAAGGAACTGCAGAAACAAAATGTCCGTTCTGCCTTAAGAAGGCAACTATAACATGGAAATTTACTGTTGCTCTACCAATAACTCATGTATTTCCAATTGTAACTATAGGAGTAGAACTGCACTGTAAAAACTGCGGTGCTTTTGTGAGGTGCGAGGGATCATCACATGAGAATAAAGGTAATGCCATAATTGCTAAAATTAAGAGGTGATACTCCATGGCTAAGAAATATACTGTTTCAGCAGTCATAAATGTAACATTCAAGATTGATAAAACAGTTGACAGACTTGAAGATGCAGTAGGAGCAGTGCAAGATATACTTTACAATGATATTTTCAATCTAATATGTAAAGATGATTTCTGTACTGAAGTAAAATACGCTGAACTTGAATACATACATATTGTAAGAGATTTTGATAGTGAGGTGGAATGTCATGAAGATTAAAACAAGATCCAAAGTTGAAGTGCGTCAAGAAAAAGTCTTAATACTCACAAAGGAAGAACATGACAAGATACTACAAGTACTTAATGAATACCACACACTAAAGAAAATAACATACGTTGAATTCCGTGCAATTGATGATCAAGATTTAGCTGTTATATTACCATTTAAAGTGGAGGTGGAAGAATGACGCCACATGAAGTTGCAACTTTGGGACTTTACTACTATTTTTTAAAGAAGGGAAAAGAGAGAAAAGACATTAAGCAAAAGGCATTAGCAATTAAGAAAAAATACAATTGGTCAGACGAAGAATTTGAAAAAATGATAAGGAGGTGTTACGAATGGGTAATGGAATCTTAACCATCAAATGTAGCAAATGTGGCGCAATATTAGTAAGAGGTAAAACAATAGTCAACGCAATTAAATATTACGACATAAACTACAGCGATAATAGTATTGTCGCAGGTATTATGTGTACAAATTGCGGTCATTACGTATCTGAATCAAAATTAAAGGAGGTGTTTGAGAAATGGCTAAAAAGGAAAAAGTGTTAGACAGTCCAATAATAAGGATAATCGATTTTCTAATCGATAACGAGGCTTTTGACTACTCAAAAACAGAAATTGCTAAAGGAGTGGGAATAAGTAGAACTACACTTCATAAAGTCTGGAAAGTCCTTGAAGATCTTGGAATCGTAGTGGAAACGAGGAAAGTAGGAAGAGCCAAAATGTACAAGCTGAATAAGAAAAACCCAATAGTTCAGAAGTTTATCGAATTAGATAACGCTATAGATAATGTTATCCATGAAAAAAAGTTGAAGGAGGTGTTTGAAAAATGGCAGAAAATTTAGGTGTGATGGGAAAATCTACTATGGTAGATGGCGATATAAAAAAGATAGTTAAGTTCTACGCAACGCTGAAGGGTTTAAGTATGCACGATATATACACTAAAGCGTTAATACATTACGTAAAACACATTTGGCAAAACGAATTTGATGATGAGGACAGGAACTATGTTACCAAAAAACTGAAGCTAAGCAAAAAGACTATCGAGATTTTAAGAGGTGATTGAGAAATGACTAACATAAAAATAAGACAGGTTACTGGATCCAATGAGTACCCTCAGCTACTTATCTCTGCTGAACTTAAAAAATTAGGGCTGAAGAAGGGAGATTACGTAAAAATATACATTGAAGACAACAGAATAATTATTGAAAGGGCGAAGGTGATATAATGGAGGAAGAAGTAGAGATAGCTAAGGAAAGAGCCAAAATCGAGGCGTATAGGTTCAAAGTTCGACTTAATTATATTATTTATCTTTTGGACAATATAAGCCAAAACATTGACAATCCCTTATACCTTAAAGCATTACAGCGTGAACTGGATGAACTATATAAACTTCTGTATGATGGTAAGTGCAGAGATTACTATCTACGAACAGACAAACCAATACCAATTAATTTCTTGGTCAGATTTATATTAGACAAAATAAATTGGTGAAACCATGACTACTTACATTTTTTACATTAAAGGTAAAAAGCTAAAAATTCCACACGAAACGTTTTGGTTCATTGAGCAAAGAGCTAAAAAGGCGATACCTCTAAAATTCTACGAATACGTAATACGTAACGATCCAAAAATCAAAAGATTCAAAGAAGAAAATAAAATTGCTTGGAAGACCTTATACGTTTGGATACTAAGTGC
>JAGGXT010000359.1 GCA_021162905.1 Candidatus Odinarchaeota archaeon
GAAAAAACATTCATAGTTGTCCTAGATACGGTTGCTATAGATGGAAAAAGCTATGATGAATTAGTTCAGAATGTTAGAAATTGGTATATTGATTTTATCGAGAGAGAACTTAATCTTGATATCAAAAACATAGAAATTATCGTCGCTCCTGGTGTTGGTGATTTCAAAAATGGAATATTTAGAGGAAACATGAAAGACTTTTATGCATACACACTCTACAGCTTAGCTAAACAATTCCCTTGTGCAGAGGATGATACAATAGGTATTCACCTTGACATAACACATGGCTTCAACTACACTCCAACATTAACCTATAAGGCCGTCAGTGAAATCGCAAGCATAATTTCATTGTCAAAGGATGTCAAACTAAAAGTATACAATTCAGAGCCTTTTGTTCAAGGGGTTAAAACTCTTCGCATCCATATTGTTGAGGAAACTTCCATTAACCCTATATCTACAGTGAGTGGGATGACTAGCAATGTTAGATTGCTAGAACCATTAGACTTAACGAATGAGGAACGCCAAAAACTATTTCGTGAAGACCTTGGTGAAATCAAAGAAGTATTAGAATATAAAACAATTAATGCATTTCTCAGTTCAATAGTCAACGGCCTTCCTCTTTTGCTCTATTCAACTTATCCCGATGTGGAAAAAATGAAACGATGTCTTGATTTGTGCGGTAACGTCTATAAAGAATACATAAATGTCCAAGGAAACGATAAGCTTAAAGTGCAAAGGCGTCTTTATTTCAACGAGAATTTTGTTACATTAACAAAGGCATTCTTAATTGCAAAATCTTTACGGCTTGCTGGAAAGACCGAGGTGTCTCTCAGAGAGCTACATGAAGTAAGAGAAAAACTATTTACTAAAAATAGTAAACTAAACTCGCAGATAAGTAGAGATCTAAGCGAAATCAGAGAGAAAATAGAAAGTCTAGGGGATAAAATAAGTGAGATAAAAGCGTGGACACCCTACAGAAATATACTCTCTACTAAATTAGGAGAGCCTAACTTAAGGAACTTCTTTGCGCATTCTGGGCTTGAATATAATGTGATCGAAATAGAGGTAGATCACAACATATTAGAAAAAGGTGAAGATTTGAACGATGCCATAAAGGTTAGATATTCCAAGGAGTATATGAATAAGGTTATAGACTTTGCTCAAAAAGGATTATAATGAGAATTTTTTAACTTATGGCTTATCTGAAAATTTGATAAGATCAGATATTTTTATATATTCTGAAAATAGTTAACTTTTTGGTGATATTATTGAGTCAGATATATATGCTTAAAATTTGCAAAAGAGGAGCTATCTATCTGCCAAAGCGAATTTTAAAACAATTAAATATTCAGGAGGGGGATAAGCTCCTCCTAAAAGTTGAAAATAATCGAATAATACTGGAGTTGGTTCCTGATCCTCTTTCATTGGCCCTAAAAACAAAAAAATGGACAAAAATATCTGTTGAAGAATTTGAAGAAGATTCTGAGAGGGAGCAACATGAGCTCTATGAGACTTAAAGTTCTTCTCGATTCAACATACCTTCTTCCATCTTTTGGAATTGAAGTCGTAGGATTGACAGAACAGCATATAATTCAACTTAGAAAAATTGCAATTGAAAAATTAGTTAGATACTATTATGCACCCATTTCATGGGTTGAAATTATAGGTAAGGTGTACAGAGAAGCTAATAAATTAAATATCGATATAAGTAGGTTAATAGATGCAGCGTTAGATTCAATTTTTAAATCATGTTTTTATGAGTATATTCAACCATCAGAAAAAGCGATTAAACTAGCATTTAAGCTTCGTGCGATGGGACATAAAGACATTATAGATAATCTGCTGTATGCAACCGCTATAACAAATGATATGATATTTCTTACAATGGATGAGAAATTTAAGAGATTTCTCTCAGAACATAAGTATGATATAAAAAATCTTATGGACCACACACAATTAATAAACCTTGTAAGAGGAAAATGAAGATAATAATATGTAATTCTATTAAGCATTGACATCCTTTTTCTCTTCTTCCTCATCGTTCCGTTTTTCATATAATCTATCTAACTCATCTATTATTCTTAAGTATTTTAATCCATCATCAGATATTTTAACACTACACTCCCTTCCTTCTCTTTCAACAATAACGAAATTAAGCTTTTTCAAGTAAGAGATATGCCTTGAGATAGGTCCTTTCGTAATGGTAATTTTTTGGCTTTTTAAATATTTTTTAAGATGCGCTAGGCTCTTAATTTTTTTCTCCCTTTTCTTGGCATCTCTTAGTGCTCTTAATATGTTTATTCTTGATTTACTAAGTTGCTTTAATACGAGCTTTGGTAATTCAATTTCGTATATCTTATTCTCATCCTCATCATAAAAATAATAGTAAGGTTCTGCTATTTCTTTGATTTTACCAAGAGAAACTGCAACCAACGATGCCAAACTCATCGTCCTAGTGCCACCAGTTAAATCGACTACTATTCTTACATCTCCAAAAGTCTTAGTAATATCAACAATCTTTGTTACCAGCACTTTTACTATTCCCCAGAAATCATTTGGTTCAACAATCTCAATTTCAAAGTAGGGAACTCCATAATTAGAAGTTAAATCTTCTTTTATTCTAAAAGCAACATCCCTTGTTTGTTCAGTCGCAAATAATACAACACCCTCGCATCCGCTCCTCATCATACCGTAGCGTAGCGTTTTCTCAGTGTATTTCCCAACTGTTGCAAAATAGAATTTGCGCAAAAGATCACCCGCATAACATTCATTTCAAAAAATAAAAAATGTTTCGACTAAAATTGAAACTTTTCGCTAAAATTTAAACTGTAGCAATTCTCGCTAAAACGTTTCCTCGCAACAATGATACCAACGGCTGTTTTTGTATAATCTTGGTGGTCAATAATGGTACGACGACTACTTTCGGAACCCGAACCCGATTGGCCACCCGACGATCCTCATCCATTACCTTGGGACGGATAACAGCGTACTGGGTGGCCAATCTCCTCTCTTTTTCTTTTTTATATTCAGACTTCTTCAAAAAACAGTCTGGTTTCTCCTGCAGTTCTAACATGAAGGGGTTTAGTGTCTATTATTATAGGATAATCGTTCGTCGCTGAACCAACGACCATGCATCGATAGGGAGGGAGGGATATTGCAATTGGAATTATTGTTTGAGCATCCAGTTTAGAGGCAGGTGCCACATAATTCAAATCGCTTTGCGTTGAAAGATGAAAGAGAAATATATTATCAGCTTGCCTAATCACGTTTTGTGGAATTGCTGTGGGTGTGTTAGTTAGATATACTTGATATGCTCCCAAATGCCGCATCCTCGTGATTATGTCATCCCATGCAGTTTCACTCAAGTAGAAATGAGCTTCTTCGGCAAAAATCCATAACGGCTTTTCTCCACCTTCAAGTAGTTCTCTTAGCTTACTTAAAATTGTTTGAACGGTTATTGCGATGGTTACTGGATCTTTTGCCTTTAGGTTTATTATTAAAGCTCCACCACTACTAATTCTCTCAAGTAGCTTTTCCAAAGTCTTACCCTCTCTATCAACAATAATATTAGTTGCCTCTATCTGATCCAATCTCCTAGTTATAGCTTCGGCAATCTGCACTCTTTCCTCATCAGCTCTATCCTTCAGGGAATCAATTGTAAGTATACCCTCTTTCTCAATTTCACTCCATATGTTTCTAAAAGTATAGGCCGAAGCCTCACGTAATCCCATTACTGTGGTCATGACATCATACATGACATCTAATCCGATATACTCCAAAGTAAAATAAAGATTCTCACCTGGATTAAGAGGAACTATTTTCTCATAGTACTCGCTTTTCTTATCTGGACCTTCTGCCATGAATCCTAACTTTGAATATTCATCATTGATATCAAACACAATTGCTCTGGCACCATGAGATATTAGCCCGAGAAGTAAAATCTTCCCCATATGCGATTTCCCAGATCCCTTCTTACCCGTTATTATATTTATCCCCTGTAAATGAAAAGCGTCAATATACATGGGTTTCTTAGAATAAACCGTCAGCCCCAGCTCTATTGGATATTTTCCTTTTAAGTTAAGTAACCTCATTAACTCATCATCGTCTAGAGGCTCAATCAAAACATTTCTGTCTGGAATCCATCCAGTCCACGGGGAAATACTTAGTCTTCCATCAGTTGAAGTTAACTCCTTTAATATCTTAGCCCTTGCCATCTTCATATTCTTAACATCAGTCATGTACCTTATGACATCCAGAGGCGAACGTTCTTCAACACTGAATGATTCCATGCTCTCATGCCTTACTATATCCTCCAAGATTCCTGTTAAATCCACAAGGCTTTGCTCAATCACTTGAGCAACTATACCTCTGCCTATATTCTCATCATAAATCTTTAAATTCTCTCCAACCTCCACATTCTCCTTCCGCGGATTATATATGATTATTATCTCATCTCCAACCTTCCTCAATAACTGCATACCCAACCCTCTAAAACGGCGATAAAATATGCCTCCTAACATCAAAAGGTCTAACAAAAATTAAATTGAATTTGTCAGCAACATAACTTTGTATCGCAAGAATCTCATTAGGGGTAAAGTAAGCATTAATATGGGCTAACCGTAAAAGATAAGGATACCCATTATAAAATGACATGTTGCTTCTCAATAAATTAAGAACATGCTCTGACGAAATACCTTCAGCTGGGTTTATATCAACACGAAAAGTAAACCCATCCTCCGTAAATTTCACGGCAAACACATTCCCACGAATTCTACTTCTGAGAGAACTGGAAATCCATCTATCGACCTTTATATAACCTACAGCACTTACATTGTCTAAGAGAGAAATTATCCTTGTGCCATCCTCCAATCTGAGCCATGAATTCTTCGATACCCCTACAACACTATTCCCATGCCTCTTTGCAACATCTAATGAATCGTCAATAATTTTACGCGGTGTATCAATAGTGCCAGCAGTTAATGAACCATCCCATAATACAATTCCATCTTCAATCTGCGCACAAATAGACCTCTGAGCCATCCTCTCAAGAAAATTCCTAAACCTGTCAGGCATTTTCCTTAACGCCGGTGGTGAAGCTTCCGGCACCCCAAAATACTCCCTAAAATAATTGTATATGTCATCCTTATTCTCCTCAGTAATATGAACCACATATGGCCCTAGCTTAAGTACCTTAATTTCCTCATCAACTGACTTACCAACAATCGATATCCTAATTGCAGAAATTATCCCCCTGTCAGTCTCACCAATCTTCACAGACGCTGCATCCGTCGCAATAATCGGAACAACATGATCCACCTCTGAAAAACTAGAAACATTCTCTATCCTCCAATCACTCAATAATAGTGTCTCATCATCTTCCTGTTCCCCAGCTTTGTCCTCAGTTTCATCATTAAAATAATCAAACTCGGTCAAAGTTATAACACGAGGCTTAATATATCTTGCCCCAAACGGATCCTCCAATAACTCAATTAGCTCCTTAAGCACATCATCAATTCTCTCACTGTTCATTCAAACCACGCACATTCTACCCATTAAAAGAAAAACTGCTCATCAACAAAAGAAATCCTCTACTATCAATTTAAAGCTTATCCGATGCGAAGAAAAATTAGTAAATATAAAAAATCATAAAAAGCATCTGCTGCTAATTAAGAAAATCTATCCTTTTTACTTAATATTTTTTAACATGAAGTGAAAACGACATACTGCAATAATAACAATATTTCATATAAGTAAGTGATAAACAAAATATGTTACTATTATTACCCGGTTCATCCTCGTAAAAGTTGTATTAGTGACCTTTATGAATAGAAGGATTATTTGATATTATTGAGTGAGCCTGATTTTTGGGACCAAAAGTTTAATATTTGCACTAGGGAGAGGTTATAGTGAGTAATCTCGTTTTAAGGGCTATTTTTACCAAGGTGTTGGAGAAAGTAGAGGTGCAGTTGCTATTTATATTATTGTTGGTACTGCTTATGGTGATAGTGTTCTTTGTTTTATTGCTGTCCGTAAAGTTTTTCTTTTATGGCATGCTAATAGTCTTGATGGACTACTGGAGGATATATTTAGATACGGTTTACTCGCATCGCCGTCACGGAGTTTGCTTTTCTATATGTCACTTTTGAAGTATAATTTAGCTCTTGCGATTTCGACTCATGCAATAATTCAAGTGATCATCATAGTTGGTGAAAAAACGAGGTAATTGGCCATTAGTTGGTCAAGATGTATGTATAGCTGGTGTAGTTATTCATTTTTATTACGAGACTGTGAACATCGAAATGTTTATAATAGGCACAGAGATATATTACATGAACTTAACATTGGGGACTTACAAAGTCTCCTGTGGTAGATAAATAAGTTCTTGGCTTTTTGGTATTTGTTTTTGTAGAGCAATAAGATAATGACTTTTAGGTGAGAAGTTGTATGGAAGATAGGGAGAAGAGGTTTATTGAATTTTGTAAAAAGCATAATATCATGGGGAATCATGTGAGGAAGAGGTGTATATGTTGCGGACGTACTCTAAAGGATATTTTTATAGAGGACGGGGAGGATGCATTTTGGGACTCGTATGCTTTATCGAGAGATGACATATTTGAGACTGCATATGAAAAGACCAGTGGCAAGATACTTTGCCACTCATGTAGGGAAAAATCGTATAATAATGTAATTGCGCAAGCTTATTTGTATCATGGATATGAGAAGCTTGCTGACATAGTTTTGAGGGAATATTTTTATAATGTTTTTTCAAAGGAGGATGTATCCCCTCCGACTGAATATTTTGCGATTATTGATGAATTCGCAAATGAAATATTTAATGCAAAGAGTTTTCATAGGATGAATGTTGGTTTTTTCTTTTTCATTGATAAGCTTAAGCTTGATAAGTGGATATTGGTGCATTCGGATGCGACCGTTTCGGATATTGAGTGGTCTAAGGATTTGGGATTGCTTGACAACAGCTGGAGACATGTTGCGGGCAAGAATAATGTTATTTGGGCCAGGGTTCTAATGACATCGTCTACTGAGAATTTTTCTGTGTACCTGATACTTCTGAGGAAGGTGGGTGTTTCAAGCAAGATCATAAGGATAATGAACAATACTATCAAGGTTGCGAAAATCAGATTTAGAAGATCAAAGAAAATTAAGAGCATTTTAGATAGGAAGGTTAAAGACAATTCTTTAAGTTTGAGTGAGTGTGCACTCATCAAGGAGTATTTTAAAATATTGGAGAACAACCAGCATGTGCAAGGGGTAATACATCCTTAGTTTTTAACAAATTTATATATTTTCTATAGAGATGATACGCTTCTGAGGAGATATAAATTCTTTTGCCAACCGAGTCTTCCAAGGAAGATTTATAGAATCCTCCTTCCTTTCTAAATTTTATAAATTTATCAAACCGAAGACTTAAATTTGTTGATTTAACTTTTTTATTAAGTATTGTAGCAAGTTCATCTGGAAATAAAACTTTCAACATCAAAAGAATGGGAGATTTTAGTGAGGAATAAAAATGCCAAAGACTGATCCATTTGAAAAATATCCAATAAGGTACGATAATTGGTTTGAGAGAAACAAACTTGCTTACAAATCAGAGCTTAAGGCTATAGAGAAACTACTACCTAAGAACGGGCAAGGGGTAGAAATTGGTGTAGGAACGGGCAGATTTGCAGCACCCTTAGGCATTAAAATAGGTATAGATCCCTCAAAGAAAATGTTGGAGATCGCGCAGAGAAGAGGAATCAGAGTTATTAATGCTGTGGCAGAAAATCTTCCTTTTAACGATAACACTTTTGACTTCGTGTTGATGATTACTACTATCTGCTTTTTAGATGATATCGAGGCAGCATTTAAAGAGGCATACAGAGTGTTACGACCTAGAGGTTCTCTGATCATAGGTTTTATTGATAAAAACAGTAAACTCGGAAGGCAGTATCAACAACGTAAAGATAGCAACGTCTTCTATAAAATAGCCAACTTTTACTCAGTACACGATGTCGTTTTTTACTTAAAAAAAGCAGGTTTTGGAAATTTTAGTTTTGTCCAGACATTATATCATAAACTATCAGAAATTACGGAGATTGAGCCGATAAAAGAGGGATATGGTGAGGGGTCATTCGTTGTAATAAGGGCAATAAAGATGGGAAAAAAGCAAGATTAAAGAACATTTTCGTTTCACATTGGAACATTGTTGCATTATTCGCTTTACATCAATACTATTCTTTTTCATAGCACTTGTTTTTTGAAACTACAAAAGGGTAACTGACTACGTTACAGAACTTGGTGCTTAAAACTCTACCCTCAAGCGACTTCTTTATAAATTAAAGATTTTTCGACCTCCGTTTCACTCAAGCAAGGTAGATGAAATTAAAGTATGCAGCTATTACCTAGATGAAGAAAACTAAATTGATAAACACAAAGGTATTGGTTCCCTTAGGCTATTATGCCACCGTTATATTTTTCAGAGGTACGGTCTTCAATTACATGCAAAGGGAAATCTTCTTCAATTTATGACAAACTGTTTTTGGCTAAAATAAAAAGATACTACCTTACCCCATTTTGCTGAGATGCTCATAATGAAAAGAATGTTGCTCACCTCATTAGCTTATTCTTTAAACAGATAAAAACTATTGACACAGCGGTAGTTACTACAGCTACAGAAAAAGAAAAAGTTAACGATCCCATTAATTGTAAGTCGGGTAATGCATTTATATACGGCAACAACTGGGAAACAGCAGTAAGCGGAGCTGTAAGACCTCCAGCACCTAAAATATATTTCATTGACGATAGAAATATTTCCTTTCTTTTACCTTGTATTTCTCTCTTTTTCTCTTTGTACACATACTCGGGTATGTATCTTTTAAGAGTGCTACCGTATTTCCCAGGTATTCCCTCTTTTTCTCTATAACGAGTGCCTCTTTTTGTTTTTAACTTCCTCATATGGCATCCTGATCTTAAATAAAGATATTAATCTTCTGAATCCCTCAAACCAAAGTATAAGCGTTACTAATACTGTAAAAACATTATTGATAATTGTTTCAAGAGCCCTAAGAGAAAATGATCTATAATCATTATTTTCACCTACCACGTTTACTATAGATTCTAAAACAGTTGCCGTCCTCTATTCATCGAGGCCTTCGATACAACAGATTGTCAGAGGAAAGATAGTAACACTATCGAAGCCAGTGAACTTTATGTTGCCGTCCTCTATTCATCGAGGCCTTCGATACAACCTCGGCATTGTGGTAAATTATTCTTTGCTGTGGTGCTGAGTTGCCGTCCTCTATTCATCGAGGCCTTCGATACAACTTTACATTGGAAAGGTGGTATAAAGAAAAAAACCTTATTTGGAGGTTGCCGTCCTCTATTCATCGAGGCCTTCGATACAACAATACGCTAATAGCAACTGGGACGCCTATATGTACAGCTTGTTGCCGTCCTCTATTCATCGAGGCCTTCGATACAACACATAGACGAAGCATTCGCCTTGCTCAAACCTTTCAAGCAATAAATGTTGCCGTCCTCTATTCATCGAGGCCTTCGATACAACAAGAGGTCAATGCAGCAATAAGATCTGTATTCAAAACATGAAAAATATGTTGCCGTCCTCTATTCATCGAGGCCTTCGATACAACTAGAGTTCACGGAAGCTCGCATTCGGTTTTTTGTTCATGCTAACTGGTTGCCGTCCTCTATTCATCGAGGCCTTCGATACAACGAGTTTCATATATTAAGTGAGAGGCAAAGGAAACTGATGAGCAGGTTGCCGTCCTCTATTCATCGAGGCCTTCGATACAACTACAATGATCGAATCCTTGACGAAGTTGGCGAGGAGGAGATAAGTTGCCGTCCTCTATTCATCGAGGCCTTCGATACAACACAAAGAAATCAACGAGCTGCTAGATAAACTTAGTACATTATGTTGCCGTCCTCTATTCATCGAGGCCTTCGATACAACTTCACTGTACAGCGGCATTCGCGGAACAGTTGTGTTCCGTGTTGCCGTCCTCTATTCATCGAGGCCTTCGATACAACAAGAAATTAGGCTTTGATGATACTGAGGAAATAGGCTTTATTACATTGTTGCCGTCCTCTATTCATCGAGGCCTTCGATACAACTTCACTGTACAGCGGCATTCGCGGAACAGTTGTGTTCCGTGTTGCCGTCCTC
>JAGGXT010000033.1 GCA_021162905.1 Candidatus Odinarchaeota archaeon
CCCACAAACACGTTTTCCAATACCTGATGAAATTATAGACTTTTTTAATGTTGATGGAAACACAGCCTTAGTTGTGAAGGGAGAACCTGGAACTGGAAAAACGATTTTTAGTTTACAATACATTGCTAGCCAGATCAGGAAAAAACGTGGAATATATTTTTCAACAAGGGTTAATATAAATTCACTTTATAGCCAATTCCCTTGGATTAAAGGAAGTATTCATCCTGAAAATATTATTGATGCAACTCAAAATGTACTGCCAGAGAGAATGGGAATATCGCAATTAATAAGGTTTTCATCATTGCCAGAATTTCTTAAAGGACTTTACATGATCGTTGAACAAACTCCTCATCAAGAAGTTAATATTGTAGTGGATAGTATTGATGCAATAGCTTCTTCTGTAGGATTACTTATAGAGGATGTTGCTACTAAGCTCATCAATGCGATACAAGAAATGAATGTTAAAGCTCTTATCATAACTGAAAGAACAGAAAAATCGATTTTGGATTACATTTGCGATGGAGTTATAGTTCTTAGGAAGAGAATTATTGACGAAAGAATCTTCAGAGAGCTAGTTATAGAGAAACTCAGGGGCGTTGAAATAAAGAATGCGATCTACTACTTCACATTACATGAAGGCAGATTTAAGCATTTTAAAGAGTTCTCACCGCTGAAAATAAGCAAACGTCATTATGAACCACATCCCGTAATCAAAGATGGAAAGGGAACTAAAATTTTTGAAAAACACATGTTCAGCACGGGAAATCAGCAATTAGATTCTTTGCTGGGAGGTTTTAAAAGAGGTAGCTTTGTACTTATTGAAGTTTCAGAGGGCGTCCCCTTTGAGTTTATCATAAATATTACAGCACCAGTTATAGAAAACTTTATACTTCAGGATAGAGGAGTAATTATGATCCCTCCTGGAGATATTAACCCGTCTTACTTAATTAATTTTTACTCCAGCACAATAAGTAGAGATAATCTTAAAAAATCTTATAGAACTATTACTACATGTCCCTTAGCAACATTAACCAGTCATCCATATTTCTGTGAAAACATTGAAAAATGCTCAAAAAATATTATTTCTAGTAAAGATATTCACATAGAATCTCTTCCATGTTTAAACACCATGGAGACTCCATTAAAAAGTCTTTTTAAGGTTATAAACAGAGTTGTAGGTGATTTTAGAAAAAATTTGAATAAAGAATATTTATTGTTTGTTTCTTTTGAGAGATTAGAAGCAGACCTTGGCCCTGAGATTTCAGAAAAAGCTGCAATGGAACTTATTGCCAGAGTGAGGCTTGAAGATTGTCTTTGCATAGGAATCACATTTCCAGCCGTAAAGATGAATCCCAAGTTAAAATATACAGCAGACTATTTTTTCAAAGTTTTTAGTAGGGAGAATGTACTTTTTATTTATAGTATCCATCCAGCATCAAAAATTTATAATGTTAATATTAACTATTCACAGCCCCATCCGAGATTATATCTAACACCTATAACGTAAATAATGTGAACTAAAAATATTATTTTATGGCGGGTTATTATTAATTTATATGGGATAAAGGATACTGTAAGACATTCTGGCACGAAAATCAATCTTAGCCATAATAAGATATAACTTTTAGTGCTCATGCTAATTTAGAGAAAGCAACTATCCTCTTGTTAAATGGCCATTAGGTCCATGAAATACTCTTTGTAATATAAGTAATAAAAATATATTATAATAAAAACACAAAGTTTAATAGTATGGAAAATATACATATATTAAGCAGTGAGTAAGCAAGGCAAAAGGCTAAGCTTTTGTGGTCTTGGTCTAATAATGGGTTGAATACCATGTAGCCCCGGTCTGGAAACAGGCTGAGGCTATGTGATTTCGGTCCAAAGTTGGGTCGAGGCTAACAAGTTAAGCCTGTTAAATTGCTTGCTCACTGTTTTTATTCTTATCTCTATTGTTTTATTAATGACTAGTCTAAATTCTCTGGGAGCATTCTAACTTTTCTATGAGAAGAGAAAAAGAGGAATTAGGTTTGTTTTTTACGGATTACCATTTTACAGACAAGATCGCCATCGGGAATTGATGTTTCTAAAAAGGCCTCAAGCTCTGGATTTATTTCCTCGACTGCAGAGTTCACAAAGTCCATATGGATAAGTTTACATTTCCACTCTTTTGTCATATTTAGTTGGCACATAGCATTCCAGTGCGAGCAATCATAAATTATGCCAATTGCCTCGTCTTTGCTAAGTTTAGTGATTTTATGTTTAAATCCTAGGAGCACAGCGAGTATACTAAATATCTTCATAACAGTATCAGCACCGTTCCCCTTAAGGTTAAATTCTTCAATTATTTTCTTTACACCCTCCTTCGCCATCTTTTTCCAAGCTTCTCGAACCTTCGATAATGCCCTATCCCAACCTAGTTCGCTTGCCAGCGCTTTTTCTACAGCAAGAAGAGCGAGAGAGTTTAGTTCGTAGCTTTTTTCATATCTTTTTCCAGCAGGTATCCAAGCTGATCCTCTAAGTTTTATCGGTATGTCAAGAACTATTTTCTCTTTCAGCGTCATTAAACCCACCAGCGATTATTAAACTGAGGAGATATTAATAATTTAAGATAAGGGACTTATTATAATTTGAGATAGTTTAAATATGATCACTAACGGTGAAAATACAGTTCGAATATGCAGCAAAGTAATTAATGTTTTTATTCCATGCAATTTTCATTTACCAGAATATTTTTTAATTCCTGGTAAAAATAATTATTCAGACAATATTATTGAGTAAGGTGTTATATGTGCTGCCATCTACAGTTATTGTAAAAATCGGGAAAAAAAGGGCCGTTTATATCCCTAAAAAGATATTAAAAGAAATAGGTGCTGATGAGGGTGATTTCCTTCGAATAAGAGTTGAGCGTGGAAAAATCATCATGGAGCCCATTCAAAATCCGTTCAAACTAGCAATAAATAGTAAAAAGTGGATTATAACCACGGTAGACGAAATTGAGATGATTTCTGAGGAGGAACAAGAGTTATATGGTTAAAGTTTTACTTGACACAAGTTTTCTTCTTCCAATTGTAGGAATTCGGATTAAAGATATCAAGGATAAGGACTTACGAATCTTAGAAAAGTTATCAAATGAGAAAAAAGTTACTTTTTACGCATCTGACATCATCTGGGTCGAGTTCGTAGGGATTATTCATAGGCTGCTTAGAAGAGTTTCGAAAAATAATCGAGATGACATAATAAATACAATATCCATGGGACTATCTTCTCTGGAGCAAAGTGGTTATATCAATTGGATAAATATTAGCCGCCGAGAGATAGAATATGCGCTTCTATTAAAGGAAAAAGGTCATAAAGATGTCATAGATAATCTCTTGTATTCAATTGCACTTTTAAGAGGAATGTACTTTTTATCAATTGACACGAAATTTATTAATTTTCTAAAGGCAAATAATTTTAAAACTAATATGTTTATCACTCCAGAAGAATTGCTTAGGCTCAGTGAAAATATATAAATCCATCTAAACCGTAACATTTTCAAAAGACAAATAACAAATAAAGAATGATAAGTAGTATATTTATCATTATAATGCGTGTATATAATATAATTAATAACTACATTTACTCGAAATGGAAAGAACGCTCCTTGCAACTTATTAAGAAACTTGTGTGAAACTTGGCAAATAAAACTTTTAAATGCACTTATATTATTCATCATATATACCAAACTCTTACACGGTGAAAAATATGGCTCGATTTATAGTTGAATTCACAATAATTCCTTTAGGAACTTGCGGTACAAGTGCTAGTGATCTAATAGCAAAAGTGGTTGAGCTCGTTAGAGATTCAGGCGTGAATTTCCAGGTTACACCAATGTCAACAATCATGGAATCCAATGATCTGATGAAACTCTTTGAAATCATCAAAAATTCCCATGAGTTACTTAATAATTTGGGTATAAAACGCATTATAACAACAATCTTGATTGATGACAGAACAGATGTTAAAAGAACTATGGCGGATAAGGTAAGAAAAATTGAAGAAAAAATATCTATCTAATCTCCTCATAACACTTTTAGTTTGGACGTATTTTTCAGGAGCACGATATAACATGTTATCATTTTCTAGCTCTGTTTTTTCAAATAAAAAGCATAGTTTGGTGATTCGCGAAATCCATAAATCTTTCCTTTTTCACAGATTTCTATGATTCGCCTCCTTAAGCTTTCATCCTTGGTCAAAGATAAGAGGTAATATGCAAAATCTTCAATAGTTGGGTCCAATAGACCATCATCTAATTTCTTAACTTCAACTATTCTGAATCCCTTAAACCTCTTAATCTTACTCAGAAATGTTTCTAATCTCACCTCTTCAAATTCTCCAGTTATTTGGTAATATATCTCCTCAAGCTCAAGTGTTAGCCTTCTCGGAATATCTTTCTTTCCCTCGTTAAAACCCTCAACTATTACTAAAATCCCATTCGGTACTAAAACACGGTGCACCTCCTCTAATATGATGTACAGTTCTTTCTCATTAACAGCGGAAAGAGTATAATGAGATAAGGCTATGTCGAAATAATTATCCTTAAGAAAAGTCATATCTGTTAGGTCCGCTTTCATGAAAATTATGTCGTCGATTTTTTCACCTATCACATTTCTCACTCGATTTAAAGAAAGCGGATCCTTATCAACTGTGATTATTATGGACTCTTTTGCGTGGTCCACTAAAAATTTGCAAGCAAAACCTTGGCCAGTACCCATATCTAAAATTCTTTTCCTTTCCAGAGGGATATGTAAAAATACTTTTTCCAGAAGCTTTTCTTCTTCCTCAAGCCTCTTGAACGCTCTTTCTAACTTCTTTATATCATCTTCAGTTAGATGAGATTTTGCAAGAATATTATAAAAACTCTCAACCATGAAAACTACACCGCTATTATTTATCAGCAAAAACTATAACATTATTATTTTTTATTTAATTACTAAAGACTTTTAATTATCGCTATCTATTAAAAAGCAGACTTTTTAACATTTTAGTTATTCTCTATTTTTCCTTCAATTTCACTTACTGTAACTGCCGCCCATTTCCTGCTACTCATCGCTGGCTTAAACGGATTTTGAATGGGCTCTATAATTATTTTTCCGTCCTCGACTTTAATTCTAAGAAAGTCCTCTTCTCCCACTCCTATCTTCTCTAGGATCTTTCTGGGTATGTAAACAGTGTGCTTCTTCTTTATTTTCACGATAACTGTAAATGACTGCATGACTCTCCCTCTGCGGTCTCTGATGGAAAGTCCTTAATAATGACTGTAAGAAAAATAAGCCCTTAATAACATATTTAAATTTTTCTCCGAAACACTCACACAATTTTTCGTTACTAAGTTCATTTAGCCTATCAGATTCTAAAATAATTTAAGATTATTCGTCTTTCTCCCTAAAGTAGGTAGTAGGTAGAAATATTGACGAAATCTTAAGAATAATAGACGCTCTCCAAACAGCAGAAAGGCATAACGTCTTGGCAACAGCAAATTGGAAACCCGGAGATGATGTTCTATTTCTACCTCTTTATGTTAGGGGGTATTATAGGAAAAAATAAAAATTTTCCCCTCTAACACTTAATAGAAAAGAAAAGTTAATATTTTAATGCCAGAGTAATTTCGTAGGGATCGTGTCATGTCGCTCAGGAGGAGTATAACATTACACGAAGATCCGATTTTTCAAATATCAATATTTTTAAACGGGAAGACCAGTAAGGAATATTTTGGAGAAATTATTAAAATTAAGCTTAGTAACCACTTAAAAAATAAACTTGTTGAAATAATTAAACAACA
>JAGGXT010000116.1 GCA_021162905.1 Candidatus Odinarchaeota archaeon
ACTCCTAAATCTTTTAATTGCTGAATTATAGATGATATCTCATCCTCAGACTTTCCTGCTAAGTGAAAACCCCCAATGACAAGGTATATATCATTTCCTATTAGTTGCTTTGCTTTTTCAGCTATGTTTACAATGCCAGGATGCGCGCAACCAGTAACTATTATGAGCCCTTTTGTGCTATTTATGATAAGAGATTGCTCTTTAATCGCATTGCCTAATTCACCCGTTGTGGCTACACCATTATAGACTTTTGTTGCATTTGAGACTTCAACAACCTCACATCCATAACTTTTAATTTCATTTTTAAAATCACTGGGAAAGCTTGAAAGAACATACACTGTAACATTACTATTCAAGCTTAACACGCCAAATAGCCCACCTACATGATCTCCATGAATATGAGAAAGAACGATTATCCGTATACTCTGGACACTTATATTTAGCATTTCCATATTGTAAAGGAGAATATCAGAATCTCCACCTGTGTCAAAAAGTATAAGTGTATTACTTATATTAACGATACAGCTAAAACCCCACGCTGTTTTTAATCTACTATCATATGGATTATTATCATAAACTATTATTAGCTTAACATTCTCAGCAACACCTACACTTAGATACTCAATGCTTTCTTGTTTCTCTGCTGGTTGCATGTAAAACGAGTAGTAAATACAGATTCCGAGGCTAATAACAATAATAATCAATAGAAGGCTTTTTAAATGTCTTTTCATCATTCCGCCTCGGTTATTAATTTTAAGTGGACTTGCTTTTTAATGTTATCTTCATATTTAGCAGTGGATATGATTTTAATTCAATAATGATTTATGGCCTATAAAGACATGTACTTATAATGCCATCAAATTAAAGAAATTGCATTGTGAAGAAGTAAACATATCCAGCGAATACGATTAGGATTCCCAATGGTGTGAAGTATTTGAGAAGGTATATCCAGATTTTATGAATTTTCTCTTCTTCTAAAGTTTCTACTTTCCAAATCCAGCCAATAAAAATCGTTGTAATTAACCCCATTAGCGGTGGAATTATAGTCCATAACCAATCAAAAAGGTTCCATATTACAAATGAAAGTGCTGATGGCACTCCTACTAAGAACTCAAAAACGCCTACTATTAATGCTGCCTTCTTTCTATCAAACTTAAATTCATCTACCAAATATGCTGTTGCAACTTCAAAGGCCGCTTTCGTACATTCGAGCGCAGCTATAGCGAATCCTAAGAAAAAGATAACCCCGAGAAAGTATCCATAGGGCATTTTTGCAAAAATTTGTGGCAAAATTATAAACGCCAAGTTAGGTCCAGAATCTGGATTTAATCCAAAAGCAAATACAGCAGGGAATATTGCAAGTCCTGCTAGAATGGATGCTAGGTTATCTCCTATAGAGACAGCATAAGTGTTCCATTCAACGTTTTGATCCTTTTTCATATAACTTCCATATGTTATTATAAAGCCTATTCCTAAAGCAGTTGTGAAGTAAACTTGTCCCAAGGCTTGTAACCATGTGATCCAATCATATAATGGTTCTAATCTTGGATAAAATAGAAATATAACACCTTCGTACGAGTTTGGTAATGTTAACGCCCTAATAACCCCTGCAATCAAAATTAAAAAAAGTGCAGGCATGAGAATAGAATTAACTCTCTCAATTCCTTTACTAACTCCTCTAATTATGAAAAATGTGCAGTATGCGGTGGCTATCGCTAAACCAACTACAGAAAGCCATCCAGGGAACACAGAGTTCCATATTGAGTACAAAAAATCGGAATTAGTTGAATAGATAATTCCACTTAAGCTTAAGCAAAAATATATTACTGTCCACCCAACAACTACGAGATACTGAGAATTAAGAATTGTTCCGAAAATTACTATTAGATCACCTACTCGTTTCCAATTTCTTGAACGTCCTATCTTGATTGCAATTTCTTCAAAAGCACCTGCAGGATTCTTTTTAGTGCTTTTTCCAAGTATTGTCTCAGCGATATATGCTGGAATTCCAACCAAAATATAGAAGACTCCATAAATTAATAGGAACGTTGCACCACCGTAAATTCCTAACTTAAATGGAAACCTCCAAAGACTGCCAAGTCCAACAGTAGCGGCCATGAATGCAAAAATAGCACCAATCTTAGTTCTCCAAAGCTCTCGCTCTTCGCTCATAATGGCACCATCCAAAAAAAGAAGGCACGGATAACTTAAAATTTTTTATATAAAATTTGAGTCGTTCTTGGGCCTCAATTAAATATTTTTTATTGATTGCCTGTTTTTAATAAGATAAAACGAAAAATGAATATCACACTTCTAACTTTGATTGGTCACTTTTAAATAAGTCAGGTTCTATTTTTCTTGCAATCTCTTCAAGACGTTGAAGTATTTCTTTTTTAAAGCCTACAAATATGCCCCCCTCTTTAATTCCAAGGTATCCGCCAACACGTTTTCCTTTTTCAATAATATCGAGTCCACTAATCTTTATCTTTGTATACCTATGTTTACCTTTTACGAGCGGTTCTCTTGGAATTACAATAAATCCATTCTCCTTTCCAACTATTATCGCTCCATAACCCTCTACTTTATTTTCAAATTTCAACTCATCACTTTCTAAGTCCAAATGAGTTATTCTGGCAAGGGCATATCCCTTTATGTGAATATATGCGTCAACATCAACCTTCCAGATATGGTTATTATAAAGAGTAACCTCGACTTTAACGGGAACTTTTCCCTTACAAGGACCTGTCATAGTGCTCACCTAGATTGCTTGAATATCTCTTTCCATAATAACAGAGAAATTTTTCATTTATATAAAGTAAACGTTACAAAAATCCCAAAATGTCCTTATACATTATTACCATAATTCTTCACCCACATGGAAATATAAGAGAAAAAGGTTTAAACACCTCTAAAAGTGAAGATTTAGAACGTTTTTAAAATTAATAAGAATCAGTGACTTAGGCGCAATAGGATAAATAAGAATCCTCTTGTATAAAATAAGACTTAGCTAATCTGAGGATGACATCGCATATCCAGTGCAATTATATGTCCCAATTGTGGGAGGTCTATCATAGTTGGATCAAAGTTTTGTCCGTATTGCAGTATCAATTTGGAAGGTATTGCTCAAAGTAGGGTGGCAACTCCATTACCAAAAATGGTTGCAATTGACCTTAATGCAACGGTTCTGGTGTTATATCTACTGTATATTTCTTAAAAAGACATCCAGCAGGCATTATCGTATTGTTACTAATGCTCGTAGAAGCAATCATTGATATACTTGATTTAATTGATCAGATTTTGATTTTCTGATAATCATTTCCTATGGTAGTTTCTTTGCATTCGGATTTTTAATACTAGCAATAATCGACATAGTTGTAGTGTACCAACTTTACATCTTCGAAACAGCTGTCAACCGTGGAAAAGTGCTAAACCATGAAAATCCTGAAGTTGATGCAATGTTTTTAATTAAGAAATCAATAGAGACCATTTGGGCAGTGATATTACTAATTTTTACCCCTTACACACTTGGTTTAACTATATTACCCTGCAGTCGGCGTACCTATCTTAACATACATTATATTAAGCTTTATAACATTCACCGCTAAAAAATAACTCTCCTTTTTCTTTTTTGCTTTAAAGCAAAATAAATAATAGACGAACGCAATATACAAATTTCTCAAATATTTAATTTAGGCGCTGTATGACAGTGGTATTTAGCAAAGAATTATAAGAATTCATTCCAATAAAGAGAGAGATTATTAAACTGTGAAAAATCTCCTAAGCTAGTTTTATATTCTTAGTAAGTTTCTTTTAGAAAGTGGTGATTACATGGATGATGAACTTAGGCAAGAGTTTCTAGAGATTTTAAGGGAAGAGCCTCCTTTTAAGAGATTCGTCTCGCGTGGAGACATCCCCGATGAAATTGATGTTGAGGGACCACATAAAGATGTTGATGAAGTTGTTACGAAGATTATTCAAAGAACTCTTTATGATAAGCTTCCAAGATTACAACCAATTTTAGGTAGTGCGGGCATGGGAAAAACTCATTATTACTGGGTTCTTAAAAGACTTGAGGAAGGTAATGGGTACTCTTGGAGGACAATATACGTTCCCTCACCACCAGCACCTATTAGGATGATGCTACACTTTTATACTTGTTTAATTGATGACTGTGGCGATTGGCTTATTGAAGAGGCCTCTGAAAGAATACTCTCAAAATATTATGAAAAAAGAGGTATTTTTAGAAAAGAGAGTATCGATGAGGTAATTACTAAAGCTGTTTCGGATTATCCTGGGCTTATGGCAGATGCAATAAAAGCTCTAATTCTCTATAAAATGGACAAGGAGAAAGCAAATTTAGCAAAGCGTTGGCTTTTTGCAGAATGCTTAAATGAAGATGAGCTTGACAGATTAGGTCTTAAAGTAATAATCGAAGATGACGATGTATCTTTAGCCACAATGAAAGTTCTGACGGAAAATATTTCTAAGCCTATTGTCTTTTTCGTTGATGAGATTGAGAGTGTTTATAATATCTACGGCTCCGAAGGAGAGAAAAGATTTCTTGAGGTCATAAAGAAAATATATAACGAGCTAAAGAATGTTACAATCATTGTTTCTTGTTTAAGTGAAGTTTGGGAGAGAGTATACCTATCTGCAGATGAAACTGTTCGCAGCAGAACCGAAGACCCAGTTCATTTAAGATCTTTTACGAAGAACGATCTGAGAGAGTTTATAGAGAAGACAATGTCGACATACTGGGATAAGCAAAATATGGAACCTCCCGAGAACAGAATATTTCCATTTACTGATGAAGATATAGATGAAATTTACACAGCTTCGCAAGGTAATCCAAGAAAAGCTATAAGATATACCATAAATAAGCTAGTTGAAATTCTATTTGGTAAAAAGAAGAAAGTCCAGGAGGTAAAGAAGACTGATGAGACAGTGATTAAGTTTACACCTTCTGTGATTGCAGATTCAATTATCAAGGCACTCCGACGATTTGGACTAAAAAATAGGATCGATGTTGCCCTTCATATGGTTGAAGGGAAAATAGAAAGTAGAAAACAGAAGCTAGCTGCACTTATTTCTGTAGTGAAAAATGGTCAAGAATCTATCTATGCGATAGATATCCCTAACGTAAAGTCTTGGAACAGAAGTGGGGGTGTAGCCGTCTACTACGCCGCAAAAAGAATGAAGAACATTATAGAATCAGGAATAGCTAAAAAGGGAATAATACCAATGCCCAAGGGAACATCGGGCAACAAACTGGCAGTGCTACAGAAAGAACTAGGTGAGAAATTAATACTACTTGAATTTGATGAAAATCGCTTGAGAAAGCTAATAGAATGCGTAACTAACGATCAGGACTGTGAGGAAATCGATAAGATTGGCGAGGTTATCCTAAAGGATGTATAACTTATACTATCCTAATTTTTAAAATAAGCTAATCTATGGTTAATCTTAATTTTATTTTCTTTTTTACGCACATAATTAAACAT
>JAGGXT010000267.1 GCA_021162905.1 Candidatus Odinarchaeota archaeon
TAATAATAAATTTTTTATGAGGTATTAGAATAAACTATTATAATATACGGCTATAGGGGATCTGGCTTGATAATTCGTCAAGCAAAGGAAGAGGAACTCGAGGAAATATTAAATCTCTACTATGAATCGTCAAAAGAAATACTCGGAATTGATGACATACAAGAGATGATAGAGTATGATCGTAGAATGTATGGAGAACAATATAAATTCCTATCGCTTGAGAATTTAAAAAAATGGTTCCAAGGAAATTCTCATAAACTGCTTGTTGCGGAAGTAGATGGGCAGATTGCAGGTTTCATAATTTTTCATCATATTGAAAAAAGAAATATAGGTTATATTGAGGAAATTCATGTCAAGAAGGAGCATAGAGGAAAAGGGGTAGGTAGCGCACTTCTGCTTGAAGCAGAAAAAAGATTATATGATGCGAACATAAAATTCATCTTCTTAGAGGCTCAAGAGAAAAGTGTTCCCTTTTTCCTGTCTAAAGAATATATTCCGCTATATCATGAGCGAACTCTCTATATGGATATTCTTGATTATGTGGATATGGTTAAATTTCCAGATGTTAACTTATCATCGCTAATAGGCGCAGCCCTTGAGTACTTTAAATATTCTGAAGAAGCTTCAAGTATATTAAAGAAAGTAATCCAGAAAATTGAGGAGAATAATCTTCGATCAATTTATGCCAGTATCGCGTATCTAATTGTTTTTGCGGAGGAAGAAGACAATAGAACACAGTCTTATATTCCATTATACAAAAAAATAAAGAAAGAGACATGTAGAATACTTGGAAAAGAGTCTAAATATAAGAATCTCCTTGAAGCTATAGGACTTCGTATCTTGGCATATGGTGATATAGATTTAGGTAATTACAGGCGTGCAATTGATAAGCTTGAAAGAGCTAAGGTAAAACTAGAAGAAGTTTATAATATGATGAAAAAGGATATTGTTTGGAATACATATCCTTATTCGATTATTAGAGATTTTGTTCAATGTTACATCTATTACGTAGAAAAAATGAAGAGATTTTGTGAAGCCTATGTTCAATATGCAGAGACTGGAAATATCATTGAGGATGTAAATAGGTCCTCAGATAAGATTTTATGTGAAGAGTTTTCAAATCAAGATACGGAGATAGATTTCTTTGAGAAAAGTATTGAATGGATTCTTAATTTTCTTAGAGTCAAGGCTCCTAGGATTCCGCCTAATAAAGTAAAATTGGATGGTACAGTATGGTTTCTTAATTTCTTCACAATTGAAAATTATGAGGAAAAATTCCCTGCGGCTCCTAAAATTGATGATTTAAGGAAAATCTTTACTGAGATTCTGGGAAAGAGAGTTGTTTTTACGGAAAATTTGATAATCTCTGAGGACATTATTCCAGAGCTTCAGAAAAAACATTTAACAACACATGTTAGTTTGATTATTCCTAACCCAATACTCTATTGCAGAGTTATGGATAAGAGATTTTATGAAATTGCTACATCATCTGCTATCGAGATTGTAATTTTTGGTAACGGTACTGGTATAGTTCGTTTTTCACTTAATTTTGAAGATTTAACTCCTCTTGAGCTCTACCATTTGACGTTTATTACAAATTCTTCAATTTTGGAATATAATGTAAAACTTGGAGACTTTTATGTCTCGTTAAAAGACTTTGAAGAAGCGGAAAACTGGAATTCACTATGGTACGCTATAAAGTCGATCCTTGACAAGTTTTCAGAGAAGATAGGAACTGGTAAAGTTCTTATGGAAAGTGAACCGATTAGTTATGTAGTTGTTAATATTCAAGATTCAAATGTGCATGATATTAGTGTATTAAAAGACTTTCCTGAATTATTTTCAATTGTTGATAGGGTTCAGACCGTTATGTCTGGGCCATCAATTTATTTCAGAAGATACTTAACAAATAAAGATGCATTTTCTAAGAATCTTGCCCCGCTCATAGGATTCGACGATGCAGAAATATATGCATCCAAAACGGGTTTACTACTACAAACTACTACCATGCCACAATGGATTGTTGATGAAATAATGGAAATTTCAACCCTTTTGACCTACCAGAGATTTTATCTTTACATAATTAGACTCATGTTAGATAAATTTTTAACCTTCAGCCGTGAAGGGACTTCAATACGGCTTTCCGCAGAGAATGTAAATAAACTCCGTACGGAGGTTATTACCAAGTTATGGATCTTATCTAGCCCATTACCACTAAGATACAGCGAATACTTAAAATTCATAGAAACACTAAAAGAAAGCATGGGCATTAATAATTTCGAAGCTATGATAAAGGAGCAACTTAGTGCATTATCCAGAGTCATTGAAATCGAGCAGATTAGTGCGTTACATGACCTTCAATACCGATCTGAAGAAGAAAGAAAGATTCTTGATTACATTGCAACCATAGTTGGTATACTTGGTGTTGGGGAAATACTATGGAGAATCATAAGTGTTATCTTTCCGGAATCCCCTGAATATACAATTGTAATAATTTATGCGATCCTGAGTATAATAGGATTAGTTATACTTAGAAGGAGCTCAGAAGTTTCAAAAGAAAGTGAAAGTGCATCACTATAATTATAGAAAAAATAAGTAGAGAGGCTCTAAATATGGCTAGGGAGTTAAAATGAATAGAAGAATTCCTGTTTGTTGCTTCATTTTTGACCTTGATGGCACGCTTGTATATTATAAGGGTGGTGTTCTTGAGTTTCTTGATAAAATAGTCATAAATACTTTGCAAGACCTTAATTTGGCATTGCCTGACAAGAAAGAGCGTCTGAAATTATGGGATGGAAAAGTATCCTCTAATGACGTACTTCGATCGTGGGAAATTTCAAACTTAGATGAGTTTTGGAGAACTTTTGACAATTATCAACTTCCCGCGGTCGAAGACGGAATTAAGAATGGTGAAATTTTGCTTTATGATGATGTACTTCCTACTCTCCAAAAATTGAAGAAAGAAGGATTTGTAATTGCTGTTGTTACAAATACACCCCCAGACATCACAGAGGTGAAACTAAAAGGTTTAGGCATCCGCGATTTTTTCTCATGTGTTGTTGCGCTTGGAACAGAAATGCAAGAGCTGGCAAAACCGAGTCCATATGGAATCCTTAAGTGTATTAAAAAACTGGGATTTTCTCCAAAGGAGGTTGCTTATGTAGGCGATTCCCAGTTTGACATATTAGCAGCCAAAAATGCTGGTTGTTATTCCGTACTAATTAACAGAGAAGGAAGAGTGCTTGAGGAAAAACCAGATTTTGAAATTGTGGATCTTAA
>JAGGXT010000307.1 GCA_021162905.1 Candidatus Odinarchaeota archaeon
ATATTTTTCGGTGAGAGATATGGCCATGGCGCAAACGAAATCAAGAAATACAGAAGAAATAATTTTAGAAATATTAAAAACTGCAGGTAAACCCTTATCCTCATTAGAAATTGCAAAGGAAAGTAAATTTTCTGCAAGAACAGTAAGGTATATTCTTAAAAAATTACAGAGAAAAGGACTCGTAAAAAAGATTCCAGACCTACTTGATATGAGACGTTGTTTTTATAAACTCACTTCTTCTTGATTCTTCTTATTTTTTAAATACAGTAAAAATAAAGATAAAAGATATGCATACTAGTAGAAGATAAAGAACGGCGGCGTACATAGAATAATCAATGAAAATGCAAAAACTGCTAGTATTTTTCTACTTGTAGATAATTCGGATACATCATCAAGTGCACCAGGATGTTTTGCATGAGTGTGCAGCAATAACACCAAGAGACCCATTGGAATAAAACCGATAATTATTAAAATCAGACCACACAATATTGTAATTTTTCCATGTAGTTCATATCCAAATAGAGCTCTGGATATATGACCACCATCTAGCTGTGATGCGGGAAAAAGATTTAAACCAGTTATTAAAAAGCCGACCCATCCTGCAAAAGCTACTGGGTGTAACACTAATTCATAGCCAGGTGGAACATCTTTTACTAAATTTCCTATAACGATGAACAGTATTGGCACTGGTATTTCGCCGACTTGACCAGGATATAGGGCTGATAATCTTTCAAGTTCTTCATGAGATATAGGAACCGATATCATATAGCCAAAGACCGTAACTATAAGCGCTACAATAAACCCGGCAATTGGACCTGAAAAACCTATATCAAAAAGGGCATCTCTATTGTGTGGAGGAGTTTTCTGAACTATTATTGCGCCAAAAGTGCCACCAATATCAGGGAGCCCTGGGATAAAATAGGGCCAGGAGGTTTCAATCTTATTTCTTTTTGACGCTATTAGATGCCCAATTTCATGAATAGCGACTATGCTAAAAAGAGATATTGAAAACTCTAGAGTAGTTACGATTGGATTTTCATGATAAACAGCTTGAAAGAATTCATTATTCGCAAAAAGCCATCCCGAGAATAAAATCATGGACAAAGTAGCAATTAACATTATTATGTTAAGTATGGGTTTTGATTCCTTTTTTTCTAGTTTGAAAACCCGCAGGATCGCAAAATCATGGGAAATACGTCTAATAAAACACGCTAGATTATACCTTTCTCTAAGTATGTAATAAAGTGACTCAAATTTGTTTTTGATATCAGGTTCTATGACAACTTTAAAATCCAAAACATTATCAATAACATCATAGACATAATCAACAACATTAAAGTAATTATAAACTAAATTTTTTATTGCTTGAACATCCATCATATGATAAGGATACATTAAGCGGAGCACCTCCAAACAACAAGCACTTATCCTCATCAACAATAAATAAATATATCTATTACTTACTTATACTTACTTCAGTAAAATATTAGTCTGTATGGAGTAAATTAAGCTCTAAAAGTTAAATATTTTGATACATAAACATTTATGATCGATCATGAGTTGAGAAGAGATGCAAGAAAGCTATGAAGCCATCTTAATTGAGCAAATAAAAGTTGAAGAAATACCACAGGTTATGGAGATAAACAGGATCTGCTTACCAGAGAACTATTCCTATTATTATTTTCATCATTTAATAGTTAATTGGCCTAGGGTTTGCCTTAGCGCAAAGATAAATGGCAAAATTGTAGGATACATTCTTTGTCGTATCGAAAAAGGGTTTAGTTTTTTTGGTTTATTAAAATGGGTCAAAAAAGGCCATATTGTATCGATAGCGGTGCTTCCGCAATTTAGAAATCATGGAATCGGAACAGCTCTCATGAAAAGAGCAATAAATGAAATGATTCACTATTATAAAGTAAATGAAATATTTTTAGAAGTAAGAGTATCCAATCCAGCTCAAAGATTATATGAAAAACTGAATTTTAAAAAGCTGAAAGTTTTAAAAGGATATTATTCGGATGGTGAGGATGCTTATCTTATGGTATTACAACCGTCTGAATTTAAAATCTAATAACTAGGAGAATAACTTAAATATCCAAAAAGTATTAGAATATTCTCAAAAATGAGGTGTTTTATGTGTCATCAAAGCAGTTTATACCATTAACACCACCTATAGGGATTCCAGGAAGTAGTTACTCCATACAGATTGGTGTTATCGATGGGGTCTATCACGTAAAAATCAAAAGAGGAGATACTGTCGTAGATATCGTTAAAATTTACACCTTAGACATTAATGAAATTACGGCAATTGTATATAGTTCTATGAAACTACCTATGTTTAACATGTTCAGCATTATGAGAGCTGTCGGTCGAGCTCTTAATGCTCTAGAGGAAAATATCGAAAAAAGGCCATATAGTGAACCCATTCCCGTCGAAAAAAGCAGTATGGAGACACCAAGGGAAGTGAGAACTGATATTCAGAATTTACCACAAACCCAAGAAGTATCTCAAGAGTTTAAAACAATGGAAAAACCGAAAACATTTGAAAAAATGGTAGAGATTGCTAGAAAAAAGCCAGTAGATGAATATCCTGTTAAAAAAACTATAGAAAGAATAAGTATTGATGAGAAATGGACGAGGGCAGTGGCTACAATAGATCTTATTTTAAGTATAATTGGAAATTTTCTTAAAGAGAGATATGGAGAAAACGTAGTAAAGGATTTCTGGGATTATCTTTCAAATGTTGTTTCAAATCTTTGGAAAAAGGCAGAGCTGCATTCTTTTGAAGAAAAAATTGTTAATATCGTTCATTGGCTTGAATCACAAGGCATTAGTTTTTCTGAAATTAATATGGAGGCAAATAGTTTTGAAGGAAAAGTTAAAGATTGCTTATTTAAGAAGAGAGCTGATGCTTTAAAGAACATTAATATATCACTTCCTTACAACTTTCCATGTGGAATTTGTTGGCTTCAATTATCTAAAATCTGTGATGCTTTAGATCTGACACTTAAACTTGATAAAATAGATAACGAATGCACTTTTGTAATTTCTGAAAAAGGTGAGAAAAAAGGATTAGTCCTTTAAAATAAATTAACCGAAAAACATTAGTTTTTTCGTAAAAACTCTTCAAACCTATTAAATGCCTCCTCAAGCACTGAAACTGGTGGCAAGAAGACCGTTCTTATATGCCACTTACTGAATTCTTCTCCAAATCCACTACCATGTACAACAAGAATACCTTCTTCTCTGAGAAGGTCAATAACAAAATCTTTATCGGATTTCCATTTCTTGGTAATCTCTCCATTTAATTTTGGAAAAGCATAGAATGCTCCTTTTGGTTTTACTATGGTTATCTGATCGATCTCAGAGAGCCTCTTATATGTATAATCTCTACGTTCTTTTAACTTTCTAACAAAGGGTTTTATATGAATTTGAGGTTTCTTTAAAGCTCTAGCTACGGCATATTGCAATGGTGTGACAACGCATAGACGTACTTTAGACTGTTTATCGATAGCTTCTCTTAATTTTTCAAGTTTATTCTCGGGATCTACGAAGTATAAATATCCTAAACGCCAACCTGGCATAATGTAAACTTTGGAAAATCCATTAACTATGACTTTAGGTACATCTCTGCACATAGATGCAGCTCCTTTAAATGGAATATCATCATATACTATTCTATCATATATTTCATCGCTAATAAAGAGAAGATTATATTGTCCAGCCAAATTTATTAATTCCTTTACAACTTTTTCATCATAAATAGCACCAGTAGGGTTATTTGGATTTATCATAACAATCGCTTTCGTTTTTGAGGTAATTTTCTTCTCGATGCTCTCTATATCGGGATTCCAATTATTCCCCTCATCGCACTTATAGAAAACAGGAACCCCCAAATTGTATTGAGTAAGAGCGAAATACGTAGGATAAGTAGGATCTGGAATTAAAATTTCATCTCCTGGAGTCAATATTGCTGTTAATAGAAAATTTATTGCTTCAGAAACCCCAAATGTTATGTATATATCGTTTGGTGTTATTTTTGCATTATTTTCTTTATTTTCTCTTTCAGCAATTGCCTCCCGCAATTCATATACACCCTGGGATTCTGAATATCCATTATTGCCTTCTCTTATAGCCTCAATTAATGCTTCCTTGAAATATTCAGGGGTATCAAAGTCATAGTGATTTGGATCACCAATGTTTAAGTATATTATTTTTTTACCCTTCAACTCTAACTCCTTTGCATAAGAAACCAATTCACGAATTGCATATTGAATTTTTGTTACACGATCGGATATCTGAATCAAGCTCACCACCTTTAAAAAGAAGAACAAGTATAGGCTATTAAAAATTAGTTTTTATTTTTTAAAAGAAAAAAGAAAATGATTTAAAAAACATAAAGCAGAAGCTATCTATTTTTTGAGCTTATTGACAAGCTCATTATATTTATCCAGCACTTCATTTTGCTTTCCAGCAAAATCATAATCTTCAGATAATTCTAATCCATCTGAAATCAATTTAAATGACGTCAATGTCCCTATTTCACCTTCAACAACAATTTGATTTCCATGTTTGGCTATATAAAGCTCTGGGAATTTCTCTAGTATTGCATAGATAAGAATACCAGCCTTTATTTCTGGAGGTAATTTAAGTGGTGTTGGTGGAATCGATATTTCCGCTGGTGGAATTGGCTCTCTTTTTACTTCGGGCTTTGGAACTTCAGATGGTGGAGGTGTAATTGTTTCTTTACTCACTTGCTCAGGAGAAACAACCTCCTCAGGTTTTATATGCTCAGTAGGTGTAGGCTTTTCCACTGGTGGAGAGAGCTCGACTTTTTTAGGTGCTGGTTTCTCTACAGGTGGTGCTGGTGCTTCAGCTTCTGCTGGGACTGCAGCAAGTACACCATCAATGAGTTTTACACGAGAAAGAAACTTTTTTAGTTCATCATAATCCGCTTTCTGAACAGGATCATCTAAATTAGTTTCATCGATTATTTTTAAGGTTTGGCAACCAAAGCCTATTGTCATATCTTTATACTGAGCCCCCATTCCAAGAAAACTTCTAGCCTTTCTTATGGCGCCCATCTTAAAAATTTTACGACTCTGAGCTCCTAACCATAGCCAAATCACCTTTGAAAATTCGTCAATCACTATAATAATATTTTCAGAACTGAGAGCATCAGGCTTTGCGGGAATAGGAACTGTCTCTCCCGACTCATACTTGAGCATTAATATTCTATATTCCAAGAGAAATACCTCCTAGAAAATATAGTCATGATATAGTATATTG
>JAGGXT010000352.1 GCA_021162905.1 Candidatus Odinarchaeota archaeon
ATACTTAACTTATGAATTATATTTTGAATAATTCCAAAATTCAAGATAATAACTCTAACTCTTGAATTATTAATTGAGACAAAAATGTTTTCTTTAATTAAAAAACCATGATAGAGACCTATTTTATGGGCTTCTCGTAGACAGTCAAGAACTTGAATTGTCATGTCAAAAATATTTAATAAACTATTTTGTTGTTTATCATCTAAATTCGTTAATGGAAAATAACCTGGCGGGATATCATATCTGAGAGTTAAAACATTGTTGTTATCTATAGTTACCTCAGGTATCGCAATTGATGATTTGTTTAGCTTGGTGATTTCTTCTTTTATGGTGATAATTTTTTCGTATAACTCATTGCATTCAGCTGATCGAATCTCCGTATAGCATAGGGTCCTTCCTTTTTCCTTAACAAGATACATATGAATTGGAGGCAAATCAATCAATGTTTGTATTTCTCTTTCTGCTGATTTTTCTTTAACCAAACTATGCACCTCAGTAATGTTGAAAACGAAGTTTTACGCATATACAGAAAATTATGTTAAAAATAAGAATAAAAAATTTATCCTTTTTTGTGGAAAATAAAAATATTGAGCATCCAAGATTGATCTGCAATATTGATACTTTTTGCTAATAGTTGTAAAAGTAGTATGACATATATGTCTCTAAAACCCATAATATGGTGAACACTATGGTTTTGCTTTCTGTCATAATACCTACGTACAATGAAGAAAAAAATATCTATAGGTTACTTTGTGCTCTAAAGAGACAAACAATACCGAGGGATATGTACGAAATTATAGTTGTGGATGGTCATAGTACTGATAAGACATTTAAAATCGCAAAGAAATATGCAGATATTGCAATGCTGCAAGGCGACAGCTTAGGAGCTGATGGTGCTAGAAATGAAGGCGCTCTTATAGCAAAAGGGAAAATACTAGTAATGACCGATGCTGATACGATACCCCCTCCAAACTGGCTTGAAAGAATAGTTTATATTTTTAACAAAGATCCGCAAATTGTTGCAGCTACGGGCCCTGTGTTTCCTATAGAACAGACATTAAAAGCAAAGTTATATTTTGCTTTTTCTTATAATATCTTACTCAGAATAATTGCTACTATCACCAATAATAAGATAGTATTTACCCTTGGGAATAATTCAGCAATAAGAAGAGATGCATTCTTTAAAGTTGGTGGATATTTAGAATTAGGAATGGCGGCTGATACTGAAATCTCAAGAAGGTTAAGAAAGTACGGGAAACTTGTATTTGACAAAAAATTAGTTATTTATTCCTCTGCACGAAGATTTGAAAAAGAAGGTTATCTCAAACTTAGCTATAAATACTTAATAGTAGCAATCAAAGCTCCTATTTTAGGAAAAACAGATTATGTTATAAAAGATTATATAAAGACAACCTACGACTAAGTACAATAAATTTTGAGCGTCATGGTAAAGGAAGTAATATTTTTTAATAGGAAAGAGGAAGAAGAAATTGTATATCTTTGAAAACTTAAATATCCAATTATCAAGATTATTTATTGGTTGAGGTGATAGTGCAATATAAAAAGTAAAGTAAAGTATAATAATATTAATTAACAAACAATCAATAATTATTATAATATAAATTTCAAGGGGGACGCAATAAGAGCTCTTCGGTGTTGATTTATGTTACATTCGGTCTTTATTATGAAAGATACTGGGCATATTATCTTCGAGAAAAATATTAGTGATAAAATCTTTGTAAATGATAGAATAACTAATTTAGCAAGGGGACTCTTGTTTTCTTATATAAATTTTTCAAGAGATGTTTTTTCAGAAGAAATAAAGCGTGTTGAGTTTGATAAGTATTATGTAACTTATTATCCAATCCGTAGAGGGAAATATAATATAATTTTTGTTAATGATAAAGATGACATACGAACTAAAGCATTAATAAGTTTTTTAACTGCCCTAATTACAGTATTCTTAAATAAAATTGAGCGAGAAAAAAGCCTTGAAGATGCAAAAAAGGAAGATTTTGAAAAATTGGTATCGATTTTGGAAGAGCATATAACTACCAAACCCCAATTCTCTCTGAGAGAAATTTATGATATCGCGAAGAAAATATTTGAGATCATAAAAGATAAAATCCCTCCATATCAAAAAGCTGAAATTGAGGAGGTTACCGAAATAAATAAAACTGATATTAATAATCATGGTAATTATAGTACCGAAGGTTTTAATGAAGGACCTATTTTAGATCCGTTGGAAGATGTAAATGAAGAATTCTTTAATGGAAATATTCGCGAGGTTCTACGAAAAGCTAAAATGTATTTTGAGGATACTGACAAGGGAGACATTTTTAAACTTATATACATAAAAGCTTGGATTGTAGCCAGTTTGTTAGGATTTACTGATCAAGAGGAGTTGATAGATAAGAAAGAAATTCTTAACCTATTAACTGGAGAAGTTATTGCAAATGATAAAGTAACGCAGGTAATGAAAGAGTATCTTATAACGTTACTTGCAACTTTACATTACCCCGATTTGCTAAATCCAGAGGAGCTGCATAACAAGATAGAAGAATTAGAAAATAAAATTATAAATATTCTTGAGAGCGAAGCTATACAAACAAATATTAGAGATGCTTTTATAAATGTGACTTTTCCTCTAGACTCTTTCTACATTAATCTTGCTAATAAATTTATTAGTTTCCTTTCTGCGGATAGAGAAAGACTTCCATATATCTGGACACTTGGTGTGATTAATAACGATAGATTTGAAAAAATTAAATATAAAATCGTCCAATGGAACGAATTTCGAAAGACATTACTTGATGCTAGAAAACGATTTTACGATAGCAGAAAGAATTATATAAAAACTACAAGACTTCTGCCAGCTACTAAATTACAGCCATATGAAGTCCATTTATCATCTTTGGAATACTTAAGATCTCTTGTTGATTATGTTAACGCTATAACAATTGCTAGTGGAAATAAGAGCCTTGGTATAAATGATATTGAAGAGAATATAAATATGGCATTACTTTTATGGATGGACTTGAAGAAGGATCTTGAAAGGAAGCCAAAAGTAATTCTAAATGATCTCTTTTCATTCTTTTACTTGATATCAGAGTTATACTATTTGAAATACCAATATTTCATTAGTAAAGAAAAAGTTCAAAGATATCAAACTACGTTGGATGATGAATTCTCTGCAATGTTGGAAATCTTCATAGAAACTACTAAAAATTTAAAGGACTTCCCAAAAATATACCAAGTCCTTCATTCAATAAGATTGTTTAACATGTTTGCACTTAATTATAAAGCAAGAAGTAAGATATGGGGCTATCTTAGAGAGCTCTTTAATATACTTTTAAATATTGATGCGTCAACGCTTGAAGAATTTATGGCAAAGGGAGTTTCATTTGAATTAGCAATAAGTCTGCTAAGAGGTCTTAGCGGCATTGTAAAAAGTCTAATTGAGGATGAGGCTAAAAGAATCGAATATCTTAAAAATCTAGTTTCATATTATGATAAACTTTACATGGCTCTTCTTGAT
The DNA here is from genome assembly GCA_021162905.1 of Candidatus Odinarchaeota archaeon. Next base: position 3,539 of record JAGGXT010000352.1, read on the forward strand.
GAAGGAAAGATATGCGAATTACTACTGATAGAACAGCTAGAAATAATAAATGAAATAATTAAATGTTTGGATGATAAAGATGAGACTGCAGAGTACTTAAATAAAGCAATATCAATATATAATTATGGTATACATAACCCAGAAATTACAACTCTCACAAAAATCAGATTGACTGATGTGATTTCAAATATAGTTTCAAATAGTTCAATAAAGATTGATCTGTCAAACTTCATTGATGATATTAAATTTATAGATGATAAGTTAAAGTGGGCTATAAGTATATGGTCTATTAGAGAAGAACAAGATAAAGTAAAAGATCTTGTTAAAGATAGAGAAAAGATCAAGGATATTATTCTTACAGTTACGTAA
>JAGGXT010000069.1 GCA_021162905.1 Candidatus Odinarchaeota archaeon
GCTTCCATAATTCCATCATTAGGATTTCTATAGGGTAATGCTTCAATAACGCTTACATTAGTTGCTAATAATAGATCATCCTGTCTAATATCCTTAGGAGATATCGTATCATCAGCACCATACCATATTGCAACGTTCCATATTTTTATGATATTTTGACTGTTTATGTAAACATGTGGATTGTTGTATACATTCCATGTAGGATCTACGTGCTACGTTTTTCATTTTTACGTAAAACTAAAATAATTAAAGTTACTATAAAAACTGTGAAGATACCCGCATAGAAGAAAAATGTTTCATGTGTTGCTAAATTATTATTGTCATCACAATACGGAGGTACAGCTTCCACACTAATAAGTGTCATATTTTTATATTGCAATATTGTACCATTCGGTGCAATTATAAAATGATGTAACATCAATTTAGGCTTTCCATTAGCACTTATGTCATGAAGAAATTTCATGGTCCATACAAATTCATAACTGTTAAACTGCTCAACAAGGTATTTCTGTGGTATTAAAAATACATCAGTCACATTATCAAATGGAATGCTTCTATTTTGAAGATATCTCACAGCTTGAAATATGGCAAAAGAAGGATTATGAATGGAATCGGTTGAGTTTGCTGTTATCACACTCCTGTTATATTCATAAATGATTATGTATGGTCCAATACCAGCATATGTTCTATTTCTGTCCATTGGTGATATAAAAGCAACTTTACGTGCTGGATGTGCGGAGGCAATGCCAACAATTATTGCCTCCTTAAAATGCGTGCCATTATAATCAGATGCAAATATAAGCTCTTTCTTGTTATCGCTTTTGAATTTATAATAGATTTCTTCAGGAATTGGTAGTAAGTTATATGCGCTCTCTCCTTCTACTTGCTGTGTCCAAATAGCAGAGAACTCCATTATTCGACCAACTGAGCTATTCCATGTATTATTTATATTCACAGTATATCCACTTACTGTTATATTTATTCCGTTTATGGAAATATATCTGTCAATAAATTCTCCATGAATATTCTCTCCATATAGCTCAACAATAGTAGTCCATTCATTAAAAGTCAAATCACTGTTATTTATTGAAAGAATGTTTATCGGATGCCTACCGAGTGTGAAAAGAAAAAGTATAAGGTACATAATAATCATTGCCTTTTTAATCAATATATCCACCACCTTATTTTAACACTTTGCTATATATAATCATTAGGTCCTGTATATATAATTCCTTCGAAGTCCGCATATCCAATATATGGTAGTGCCGTTGTTGTAGTTACATTAGTCGCTAATAGCAAATCTTCTTTTCTTATGTCAAAATTAGATATTGTATCATCAGCACCGTACCATATTGCGACGTTCCATATTTTTATGATATTTGGGCTATCTATATAAACACGTGGATTGTTATATACATTCCATGTAGGATCTACGTGCATCCAAGTATACCATCCACTTTGAGGCACTTCAACCCAGACTTCAGCAAATGCATGACTACTATTTCTTAGGTTCCCTTGGTTATTCTCTTTTATAAATGTAATTATTAAATATCGTGCGGGTATATTAAGAGCTCTAAGAAAAGATATGTACAATGTTGAATATTCGTCGCAAGTGCCATGATATCGCAAATATTCATCATAAAGATTATTCATTATATACAAATCCGCTGCAGTTAGATCCTTAGTTCTAAATACTTTACCGTTTTCCTCGAAGAGAATCCAATTTTTATCATATACAAAGGCATTATGAATCCAATGCATGACCTTTATTGCTGCGTCCCTCAGCAACACTATGTTAGAATATATATCATCTACTGCGATACCTGCTTTCTTTATAATCGTCCAACTATTATGGTGAAATTGATCGGATAGTTCAAAATAATTTCCACCAGAAGGCTGTACATATTCATTTTTATTAAATCGCTGAACAAAGTTATAACCAGCATCCGCTAGCCAGTCTCCCCAATTAAAGTGTAGACCGGCCATAACCTTCTTTAAGCCAACACTTCTATATCCTATAGATACCCTTATATAGATCCATATTGATTGACGATAGTATAATGTGAATGAGACATACTTACTTCCAGAGGCTTCTGTAACCCATCCTCCAGGATAGTTATATTGATCCTTAATATAGGCTACAGCATTACCAGAATAGACAAACGGTAGTGGTCCATTATTTACCACTTTTAGTTTAACAGTTATTGTACTTGCCATGTCCCAATAAGATGGTGCAATAACATACATTGATATTGTATACGACCAAAGAGGTGTTATATTTGACTTACTCGAAAATTCTTCAAACTCTTTCATTGTCATAGTCCTAGGCATATCTATGTATTCAATCCTTTTGTTTCTTTCTTCTTGAGTTAGCTTTGAGTCGTAAAGGGCGTCTATACCAATTCTGACACCCACAGCTAGGTAATATTTCTGCTTTGATGATTCATCGATTATTAGGCTGACTGGTATGCTTTCATTTTCATAAGTCATTATTTTTGATGAATAATAATCTTCTAGAAAATAAGGTATTTCTTCAGGAGTTACAGTTGGATCGCTGTCGCTGGCATAATTTTTATTATGATATATACAAGTATTATAGTGAAGTTGTGCCCAAACTAAGTTAAAGGTTAGAATCAAGAATAGTCCAAAAAATAGAGTCCTTTTTAATATTCTACTAAAGGGCATGTTATCCTCTCCAACCACC
>JAGGXT010000129.1 GCA_021162905.1 Candidatus Odinarchaeota archaeon
AAAACTTTTATGGATACTTATTATTGCGTCTCTGATAATTGGTCTATATCAATCAAATCAATTTTTATCAAATGTGAATAAACATTAAATGCGAAAAACGACAACGTACATAAATAGGTGAAAAGATATGTCATTCGATATACTTGGAGAAATAATAGAAGAAAAAACTGAGGCCAAGACATGTTTTATATGTGGTCGCTACTTAGATATTTTTATCTCTAAAGATGGAAAGGTACATGGTGGAAAATTTGTAGCCGATATGTACTCTGGTGGAGGAATTTTCAAGGGATATTGGGTCTGCAATGAGTGCTCAAAATCATTAGACGGTGAGTTTATGAGTGATTAGATTTATCTTTATTTTTCCTTATCCTTATCGTTTAAATATAAACTAAACTATTCTAAAAATCTTTTATATACATTATAGCTTTATAATATTCTCTGGTAAACTAAAAATTTTCTAAAAATTTCGTAGAAAAATTTATATTTTTTTAGGTAGGTGATGATTAACTAATTGCTTTATCGATTATTTGCTTAGTTACAACGTTGTATCTTTTCATCCGTTTTCTTCAATAGGTCCATGATAATCGGGGTTATGAGACATGCTAAGTCTAACAATTCCGCAGAGAGAAATTTTAGAAGCATTGGTCACTCTATATAACAAGAAAAAGAGAATGATACGTAGTAAAGAACTTGCGGATTATTTGAACAAAGATGAAAGCAGTATAAAGAGTGTTGTAAGTGCTTTAAAGGCACTCGGCTTTGTAGAATCTAAAAGTGGACCTGAGGGGGGGTATATACCAACAGCTAAGGGTAGAGAATTTCTTAAAAAGCCGACGACAATAGGTTATGAAGTCATCCAATTAAAAATCAATGGTAAACCATCAGATATTTCCATTGTAGAAATCGACTTTCTAGATTTAACAAGTGTTGTCGAAAGTAAAGCTATTTTAAGACTCATTGGAAATATATATAAGTTAAAAGCTGGAGACAAGGTGAAATTTGGCCCAACCCCGTCAACAAGACTGATTGTAGAAGGAGAGGTTATTGAGAAAGACGACTTACGAAAAGAGATAATCATAAGAATAACGACAATGACGAGTATCCCGAGAGAGATTGCCAAGAATATTATGTCAAAAAACTTGATTTCATTTAGCCCAAACGATTCATTACGCTATGTGGCAGATGTTTTATATTCAAGGAATATAAGAGGCGGACCTGTAATAGAGGATGGTAAAATCGTAGGACTTATAACAACTTCGGAAATAGCAAAAGCATTAAAGGAAGGATCTTTAGATGCTAAAGTATCAGACTATATTAGAAAGGATGTACATGTTGTAAATGAAAATGAAGATATACTTAACGTTATTAAGAAAATGGTAAGCTTAAATGTCGGTCGTCTTATTGTTATAGATAGTGAGGGAAAAACAATTGGTATCGTTACTAGAACGGATATATTAAAAAGAATCGCGGGATTGATCGAACTTTGACTTTTTATTTCCATAGTCAACATTTCTTTACAAAATATTTTAATAAAATAAGTTGATTCTTTGTATTGAAATAATGAAATAGTATGTGCAAGTTTTCATGCCCTTAAGCTTTCGGGGTGTAGATAATGGGCTTGAAGGAATATGTTCTGCGAAGAACAATAAACAGCATCTTGCTTGTAATTGTAGTTGTTGCCTTTAACTTCTTCATCTTTAGGCTTAATACCTTCTTGTTTGGCGTTGATCCAGCTCATCAGTATATCTTTGGCGAAAGAGTAGATCCCAAAAGAGCTGAGGCTTTAAGAAGACAATGGGGAATTCCACCTCCTAATGCTGATTTTTGGACCTGGGTTGATTATTTCATTTCTTACATGATTAATACACTAACATTTAACTTCGGAATTTCATTTACCGAGTCCCGACCAGTTATTGAAGGTATTATGGAAAGACTGCCGAATACTCTTTGGCTCATGGGAGTTGCAACTATAGCGGCAATGGTTATTGGTATAATATTAGGTGTTATTGCTGCGGCTAAGCATGGAACGAAGATAGATGTTGGTTTAGTTACACTTTCTTTGACAATTTACGCAATTCCAATATTTTGGCTTGGTCTAGTGGCCCTATTAATTTTTGGCTATTATTTAGAATTAGTACCATTAGGTGGTGTGCAATCAGTTCCGATTCCTTCAGACCCTGTAGCTAGATTTCTTGATTTCCTATGGCATCTTGCAACACCAGCAGCCGTCTTGACAATAGGTGGATTTGGTGGCTGGTTAATCCTTATGAGGAGCAGCTTAATGGACGTTCTAACAGAGGATTACATAGTCACTGCAAGAGCTAAAGGACTCGATGAAAGAACAGTTTTATATAAACATGCTTTGAAAAATGCATTCCTACCAATGATTACAGTAATTACACTTAGTATAGCAACCCTTTGGACTGGTGCAACACTTACAGAAACAGTGTTTTCGTGGTATGGTCTTGGTAGGTATATTTATGAGGCTCTTATTAGAGAGGACTGGCCAGTAGCACAAGCAGTATTCTATTTCATAGCAATTTCAGTTGTCCTTGCAAACTTTATCACAGACTTACTTTACGGCTGGCTAGATCCACGTATAAAATACGACTAAGAACCCTTCTTTTC
>JAGGXT010000099.1 GCA_021162905.1 Candidatus Odinarchaeota archaeon
AATAAACATACCCCTCTTTTATAAGTTTATTAACTAATTGCCAATATTTGTCATTGATATTCCTACTTCCATCTAAATAATTTATAAAATGAATTCTAAATTCATATGCTGTTTCATTAATTTTAAATAGTCCGTGACTAATATCCCATCCAAAAGTATTTCTTGCTATATTTACTAAGACTGTGTTATCCTCATCTTTCAAATAATTAAAGGCTCTTTTCTGTTCAAATGTGCTTATAAGTCTTGCTAAGTAAAAGCTTTCTGTTGCTGTTACTAAAATTAAGGTTATGTAATATACATAAACTTCTTCGAAGCTTTCTTCAGTTTGATAGGATGCTTTCTTTTTTTCTAATATTTTGATTACTCTTTTCTTAGCTTTATCGATTAGGGCTTGCTGGCTGAGAAGATATTCAATATCTATATTATTCTTCTTTAAAAAATCAATCGTAATATGACTCCACGGATATCTAATCATTAATTTGATTGAGGCTCCGCTTAATTGTTTAAGCTCCATATAATTCACCAAAGAATTAAAGAGTCTTCAATAAGAAGTAATACTAAAAAAATAAAAAGTTGTCTAAATTTAACTATAAAAATTAAGCTTCTCTTTTAGGTGCTAAATAGTATGTAATCTTGCCACCACCTGGTATCAGATACTCCATCTTCAATGGCATATCCGTTGCAAAATTAATCGTGAGAACATCGGCAGCCGCTACAGCTGCAATCATATCCTCTAAGTAATTAAGTGGATAAACAGCTCTGCTATCCTCTTCTACAACATATTCTAACACAGTTTCATCATCTTTGTTTATTTCCACAACTATTTCCCCTATATTACTTGAGGATCTAATAGTAAATAGAGTTGACGTGGCTTTCATTTCAACATATTCGCCAACTATTTTTGCGTCTTGAACAGCACTTTTAATTACATCTGGAAGTAACTTAATGTTAACTTTAAATGGAATGTTAGGCTTTCTAGCTTCTACTTCCTCTGTTTCCTGAAGAGCTATGCTAAATGTTCTTGTCACTTTTCCAATGAATCTAACTTTTAAAACATTTTCTTTGTCATCTAAGAACAACTCTACGATGTCGCCAGATTTAGCTCTTCGAGCCACTTTTCTAAACTCATCTAGGTCGACCTTGAATAAAGTTTTTTCTTCACATATATATTTATCAAATACGCTGTTCGGCAGTTCTATTTCCACCATGGCTACCTTAGCAGGATCCATTTCTGAGAGATATAATTTCTCTGGCGTAGCTACAAACGTCCCCTCATCAATTATAGCTAACGCTTTAATGATTGTAGCGAATAACTTCGGATCTGAGATTGATGCTTCAAACATAGTTTTTCCTCCATATATATGTTACTTACTAAAGTAGAAGTATAAGTATATTTACTTATATTTTCGTAACATAACTAATAAAAGACTATTTGATTTTCAATATATATCTTCTTATTATTTATTTCAGTAAATAAAAACTAAAGCCATGTTTTTATTTAAAATGTCATACTCTACGAGTTTTTATGTATTCCATCAAAATTTTAAAAATTTTTTCATCAAAAAATTGAATGATCTCCGCAAAGATATAAGGTCTATTTTCCTCATCAATTTTAATTTCGCCAAAAATTCTTACATATTTTTCTTCTCTTTCAATATCCTTTTTCATATTTATATTTGATATATCGACTCTCATTACTCCACTTCCATCATCAACTAATAGTATATTTTTTGTTTTACTTATTATTTGCCCAATTATTCTAACATAACCATTTGAACCTGCCAACTCCTTTATTCTTTTAAACTTATGAAACTTCATAGTAGTCACCAAGGCTCTTTCTTTATGCCAGCAAGGTATCCTATTATGTTTCCTATTGTGTGTGCGGCTGGTGTAATAAAAATTATTGTTAATATTATCAACAAATCAGGCATAATAATGAAATAACTAAAGATCAAAGCTCCAATAATGAAATCTATTTGGTCTAAGAGTGGAAAGAAAGCTCCTCTTTTTAATCCCAACCTTCTCTTTATAAAAGAGCCTACTAAATCTCCACCCAAGGCTCCAAAACCAATAATAAAAGCAGAAATGTAATTAACGCGTCTTGAAAAAGCAATTAAACTACAAATCCTATCAAATTCTCTTACATTATATGATAATAGTATCTGATAAATTACATTGTAATTAATAAAGTAATATATTATACCCCCTAATAGAGCACTCATTAAAATCCCTCCTATGAATCCTGAATATGTTTTACCTCTACCAAAAATAGGTTTTTTATCTAAAAAGAGTTTATTAAAATCAATAGGAGGGCCTCCTACTGTTTTTCCGAATATCACTGCAAACCCATTTGCTATGTAAGCTGGTGATATAAAATAAAGTCCCAACAAAAAAGAACTTATTATAACTTCTTCTTTGATTTCTAAAATGAATATTTCGTATAGTACAAAGGAAATAGCTAATGAGATTGTAATTATCAAATTACATAGTCCAATTTTAATGTTTTTTTTCATAACCACCACAACTTTTTAATTCGAATATGTATTTCTTAATTTACAAATCAATTATATAATAAATTATCAAAAATACTTAAATATGGTTCTATGGTAGTGATTGGAATGAAATTCTGCCCAAAGTGTGGCGGTTTGATGTATCCAAAAAAGGTAAATGATGAAATAATGTATGTCTGTAATATTTGTAAATATTCTGAAAAGGCAGAAAATCTTAATACAAAGATATTTATTTCTCAGAAAATAAAACATACACCTAAAGAAGAAATTATAGTTTTAGATTCAGATAATATACAGGCGCTTCCCTCGGATGATAATGTTATATGTCCAAAGTGTGGATCGAAAGGTGCTTATTTTTGGCAGATGCAGACTCGTTCAGCGGATGAGCCAACTACGATTTTTTATAAGTGCAAGAAATGTGGACATGTCTGGCGAGAATATTAGTTCTCTTTTTAATAATTTTTTCATGATAATTAGATTTTTATTGTTTCTCATGAGAATGTCCTATTAGGAAATTTACAAGTGCTGCTATAGCTTTAGCTAGTTCGTAATCCGATGATAACGTATTATATAAAAAATTTGATGGCAGTGATCTAGTCAGATATTCTATACACTCATCAATATTTAATTCCTTCCTTACCCAAAGTATTCCGAACAAAGCTTCTATGATATCACTTTTTTTACATTTTGGAAAATAATATCTTGCCATTTTATTTAGCAAAGATAAATCTAAAGCTGTATTTAATACTCTGTTGCTAACTTTAAATCCAATGGGTTTCTTAAGTTTGTTTGAGAGGCTTGCACTACATATAAAATTAATAATACTATCTCCGAGTTTTGCATAATTTTGACATTCATTTCGAAGAAGTATTTCTATTTCCTTCAATTTTCATCCCATAAGCTCTGCTAATGCTGCTCTATATTTCTCTTGAAATTCTTTATATGTTGCGATTACCTCTTGTAATGCTTTTATAATTGCATCTCTAGCAGATATTTTACTATTAGTTATTACTTTAAATATTGGTCTTGGTACAAGAGGATGTGTCATCGTATAACCAGCAAATTTAACATCAGGTAGATCATTTAGTTTCTTGTTAATAACATTTGCTAGAGTGTGTGTTAAATCTTGAATTTCTATTTCTATTTCGTTTTTCGTTTCTTTTAATATTTTCAATTTCAAATAACTACACCTCTATTCAGTGTGTTAAATTTATATAATCAGATGATAAATATCGTTTTTCTATATTTCCGCAATTTGGACATTTTAAAGTTTTATTACTTCTAATCAGTTGATGACCACATTTCGTGCAAAAAGCTAAGATAACCCCAAGCCCCTTTCCATTAGTAGTTAATATAACTGGAATGATACTTTTTACAACGAGAGCTTTAACTATATCCCCTGGAGTAAATGCGTCTTTTGCACTTCTTATAAAATTTCTTGAAATTTTATGAACAAAAATAACTCCTGTAACTGGTGTGCTTATATATTGATCTCTTATCTTATATATACTAGAAAACACCATTTTATCCTTTACATCATCCACCTTCGCAAATACGATGTCTCCTTTTTTAGGCTTAAGAATACGATTTACGGCTGGAAAAACTTTTACTTCATGAGTTTTTTTATCTATTAAAACAAATCCTGCTTCTTGTGAGTAAATAATTCCATTTTCTTCGTAAGTACCTCTTCCTGGAATATACTCTTCTATGACCCCTAGTTTTTGCCCTGGTATAACAAAGGAACCGGTCTCTATTTTATCGTTAATATCTTGTTTCAAAACGATCACCTCATAATATTCTATATAGATCTACTAGGAAGCGATATTTTGTTTTTCTATGGTGCTCAAACATATGTGGTATTTCGAATACAAATTTTAAAATAACATCAACATTTCTTCCTTTACTTTTTACAAATGATGTAATAAATCTTCTTATTTCTTCCCCACTTTTATGCAAAGAGTATATGATATCTCCTATTTGCATTGCCTTTTCAAGGAATATGATATCACTGTGCCTTTTCTTAGTTCCAAAGGGGGGGTTCATAATAACTACATCGCATGTTAGTTCTTCTAATTTTCTAATATCTGATCTTATAAAGATTATATTTTTTATTCCTATTTTTTTAGCGTTTTCTTTAGCGAGTTGAATGGCATCGTTATCTATGTCAACAGCGTATACAACTTTTGCGCCTAACAATGCTGCACCTATAGCAAATCTTCCACTTCCACAACCTAAATCACAAATTATTTTATCTTTTATGTCATCGTATGTAAAATTTACTATATGTAGTATCGTAGCCGCTAACTCGCTAGGAATCGTATACTGTTCTAATGATATCTTGGGCTTTTTAAGCGGCTGTACTTTCTCTAATATGATGGCTAATTCTTTCCTTGTTAATAAAACCATAATAATCACTATTTTCGATCTTTTAATAAATATATTTAAATTAAATTGTTCACTCTGTTTTTCTGATGATATGGGTGATTAATATGACCAATGAAGATATGTTTGCTATAGAACGTATTGTTGCAAGAGAAATTTTAGATTCCCGTGGAAATCCAACAATCGAAGCTGAAGTTCATACCAAAGAAGGTATTATTGGTCGTGCATCCGTACCGTCTGGTGCGTCAACTGGAGCCTTTGAAGCAATTGAGCTCAGAGATAATGACCCTAGACGATATAAAGGCAAAGGGGTTCTTACCGCAGTTAAAAATGTTAATGAAGAAATTTCCTCATTATTAAAAGGGATTTCCGTTTTAAAGCAAAAAGAAATTGATCTACTAATGATAGAATATGATGGGACTCCCAATAAAAGTAGATTGGGCGCTAATGCTATACTAAGTGTTTCTTTAGCTGTTACAAGAGCTGCTGCCAACTCTCTAAAGATACCATTATATAATTATATTAATGAATATATATGTAAGCAATATTCCTGCCTTCCATGCAAAATCGCTATGCCTTATCCTCTGATGAATATTCTTAATGGGGGAAAACATGCTGGAAATGAATTAAATATTCAAGAGTTTATGATAATTCCACGTTTTAATGATAGCTTCAGAGAATCTTTAAGAGTTGGCGTGGAGGTTTATCACACTTTAAAAAACTATCTCAAGAGAAAATTTGGTCCTTCTTCAATAAATGTCGGTGATGAAGGGGGTTTTGCACCTCCAATGAAAGAAACTCGTGATGCCCTTATTGCTTTAATGTCTTCCGTTGAAGAAGCTGGTTATACTCCGGGAAAAGAAGTATTACTAGCTATTGATGCTGCGGCATCTGTATTTTATGATGCGAAGACAAATAAATATAATATTGATGGAAAACATTTAACACCTGCTGAGCTTGTCGATTATTACCTCGAACTCATTTCAGAATATCCATTAAAATCAATTGAAGATCCATTTTATGAAAATGATTTTGAATTGTTTTCCGAACTTACGAAAAAAGTGAGCAATAGAATCCAAATTGTAGGCGACGATCTTTTCGTTACAAATAAGCAACGCCTATTAAAAGGAATATCTATTGGTGCAGCAAATGCTCTTTTATTGAAAGTAAATCAAGTAGGTACACTCACAGAGGCTTTAGAAGCCGCAGAAATTGCAATAAAAAATAGCTATGCAGTAATTGTTAGTCATAGAAGTGGTGAAACTGAAGATTCGTTCATTGCAGATCTTGTTGTCGGAATTGGTGTCGGCCAAATAAAAACGGGAGCTCCTTGCAGAAGTGATAGAACGTCCAAATACAACCAATTACTACGGATAGAAGATGAAACAAACGCTCCATTTGCAAGCAAGCTAAATCTTAGTTTTCTTAGAAAGTTAAGTTAAGTTATACATTTTTTAACTTTACTTTATATTTTTGTAATCCATTGATAAATAAATGATATTTTTCTACATCATATCATATGTTTTATCTGTTTATGTTTCATTTCTATTATTTTAACCAACAAATTTATAAAAAGATAGTCTAATTTTGACTCAAATTAATCCAATAAAGTGGGGTGTATTTCTTAATGAGTGACAAAGCTAAAAAATTTGTTCTTTGGTTTGAGGAACTCACCAAAGAAGACATACCCCTCGTTGGCGGGAAAAATGCTAACTTGGGAGAATTGTTAGCAAAAGCTAAAGTGCCAGTTCCACCGGGTTTTGCCATAACAGCATATGCTTATCGTAGATTTATTGAAGATACTGGAATTAAAGATGAGATTCTTTCAATTGTTAAGAATACAAATATTCATAATACAGAGGATTTAGAAAATGCAAGTAAGAGAATTAGAGAACTAATAGAGAAAACTCCTATTCCTGAATATTTACAAAAGGAAATAATGAATGCATACGATGAACTTTGTAGGCGTGAAGGAGTTGATGAGGTTCTTGTTGCAACACGTAGTTCTGCAACTGCAGAAGACTTACCAGGAGCAAGCTTTGCAGGTCAGCAAGAAACATACTTAAATGTAGGTCGTGCAGATTTGCTTGACAAAGTACGAAAATGTTGGAGTAGTCTTTTTACACCACGTGCTATTTTTTACAGGGAAGAAAAAGGATTTGAACATGATAAAGTCTTAATAAGTGTTGCAGTTCAAAAGATGGTTAACGCTAGGACAGCGGGTGTTATGTTTACAATTCATCCATCTACGGGGGATAAAACAAAAATAATGATTGAAGGAAGTTGGGGCTTAGGTGAAGCTGTTGTAAGTGGATCTGTAACTCCTGATACATTTATTGTTGATAAAAAATCATTGGAAATAGTAGAGCGCCATATTCCAACTAAAAAAATTCAAGTAATCCGCGATCCAAAGACAGGAAAAACTATAAAGACCGAAGTCCCTAAGGATCTTCAAGATAAGCCATCTCTCTCTGATGAAGAAGTTATCGAATTAGCTAAATATGGTATCAAAATAGAAGAACATTATGGACGTCCAATGGATATTGAATGGGCAATTGAAAGTGGAGATAATAAAATTTACATTCTACAAGCTAGACCAGAGACTGTATTTAGTGAAAGAGCAGCTGAGCCCTCGGAAGAGAAAGTCGAAATAACTGTTGAAAAGAAAGTTCTAGTTCAAGGACTACCTGCAAGTCCAGGTATTGCTATAGGTAGGGCTAAAGTGATTCTAGATGTTAAGGACATTCATTTGATGAAAGATGGTGATATATTAGTTACAACAATGACAACTCCTGATTGGGTTCCCGCAATGAGAAAGGCAGCAGCTATAATCACCGATGAAGGTGGTTTTACAGCACACGCTGCTATTGTAAGTAGAGAACTAGGTATTCCATGTATCGTAGGTACAGGTAATGCTACAAAAGTCATCAAAACGGGACAGTTAATAACGGTTGATGCAAAAAGAGGAGTTGTTTATGAGGGTGCAATAGAAGAATATGTTAAAAAAGAAGAGAAAGCCGCTGAAGTTAAAGCCGTTACACTTGGCGAAGCTGTTCCTATCACGGGTACAAAGATATACATAAACTTAGGTGTTCCTGAAAAAGCTGAAGAATATGCTAAGCTGCCTGTTGATGGCGTTGGTTTAATGCGTGAAGAATTTATAGTAGCTACATATATTGGTAAACATCCAATGAAGCTAATAGAGGAGGGTAATGAACAAGTTTTCATAGATAAGCTAGCCGAAGGCATTGCCATGGTTGCTAAAGCATTCTATCCTAGACCCGTTGTGCTAAGATTTTCTGATTTCAAAACAAATGAATATCGAAAACTAGAAGGCGGCGAAAAATATGAGATTGAAGAAGAAAACCCAATGTTGGGCTGGCGTGGACAATCTAGATATGTGGACCCCGATTATGAACCAGCATTCAGACTGGAGCTAAGGGCTATTAAAAAAGTACGAGAGGAAATGCAACTGACAAATGTATGGGTTATGATTCCCTTTGTTCGTACGGTAGAGAATCTTAAGAAAGTAATAAAAATAATGGAAGAAGAAGGTCTTAAACGTGGACCCGACTTTAAAGTATGGTTGATGGCTGAAGTTCCTTCTAATATACTTTTGGTAGACAAATTCTGCGAGTACGTAGATGGCTTCTCCATAGGATCTAACGATTTGACTCAGTTAATATTAGGTGTAGATAGGGAGTCTGGAAAATTAGCATATCTATTTGATGAACGAAACTTAGCAGTAAGAAGAGCAATTAAATATCTAATAAAACATGCACATAAAAGAGGAAAAACAGTATCGATATGCGGGCAAGCTCCATCTACGATAGAAGGTTACATAGAATTTCTGGTCAGGGCTGGGATTGATAGCATAAGTGTAAATCCAGATGTCGCTATAGAAGCTAGGAAAAAAGTGGCTCAAATCGAACAAAGAATAATCATGGAGAAATTATTAGGTCATTTCTATGAAGATCCAGATGAAGATTTACCGCAATGAATCAATATTTCTTTTTAATTATTTTTTAAATTCAGATATTAAAGGAAATCCTATTTTCTTTATTATATGTTCTGGTGCTTTTTCTATTACTATTCTTGTCTTCATAGGGACTTTCATAGAGACTCGTCTTAAAGCTTCTAATGCTATCGATATACCATCTTCATTCACGCCTATCGTAACAATCGGGGAACCGAAGAAAACTCTTGCTGCCATTCCAAAAGGTTTTCCGAATGCTTTTCTCATGCCCTCTTGTAGCCTATCAGCACCTGCAAAGGCCATCATTTTATTTTCTCTCAGAATATGATGAGGATGGGCTCTGATCCTTAAATGATAGCCTTCTGCTGATAATTTCTTGGATAAATATCTATTAGCGGCTATTCTCAAAGCCTCTAACGCATTATGTGTTATATTTCCTTGCTCTAGAGATACCAATGTTAAATATATTGGAAATTCTTTATTCTTTGAACCCATATCAAAAATTTGGATCTTAGGCTGCGGAACACCACGTATGTATTCTTTCCTAGTATATGGGGGAGTGTCAAAATATCTATAGCATCTTGAAGGTCTTCTTGGCATGATTACCACCATTACAAATTTACACAAGATACACAAAAATGGCATATTTAAATTTATTTATTCATACGATAGATAATCCTCTCCGCCCGCAAATATCCTTTGAAGTTCAGCATAAAGCGTATCCATGTTGGTTCTTTCATAGGCAGAGATAGGTAGTATTCTTGAAATCGTTCCGAAATCTTTAAGCATTTCCCCAATTTTAATAGTCATTTCTCTTAGTATCCCTTTTGTTTCTTCATCTGCCGCTTTTATTAGATCATCAAGATCATTTGTCCATTCTAATATTTTTGCATATTCTTTCTCTGTTAAAGTATCGATTTTCGTCAGAAGATTTAATTGGGGCTTTATAAACCTATACTGAATTGCAGCTCCTAGCAAGAGAACTGAAATTATATTCGCTGGATTTTTACTCAAATTTGAATCAATTAGGTAGAGAATTGCTGATCGTGCAGCTTCTATTTTAGATAGTTCGTCAACGAGATAAGGCCCCACATCTCTAAAGACAAATAACTCTAATTGACCTGGTGTGTCTATTAATACGTATTCTGCATCATATGAGAGTATCTCATTCACTATTTTTTTCATTTTTAGAGCAAGAAAATCCATAGAAACGATAAGCCCGCCATTGGGACCTAATTGATATTCTTCCATTATTTTATCGACATCTATATATTCACGTACATCAATCTCTGGATAGTATGGCACTCGTTTTACGCCAGGGTCTAAATTGACAGAAATAGCATAAATATTCTGGTTTCTTAGCCAATCTAAAAACGTTGCAGTTAA
Organism: Candidatus Odinarchaeota archaeon; assembly: GCA_021162905.1. Next base: position 10,255 of record JAGGXT010000099.1, read on the forward strand.
CGTAGTTTTACCACTACCAGCAGTTCCTACAATAAAGACAAAATACATAAAAATCAGCTCCTATAAATTTTAAGGTGCAAATTTATTAAATTTTTAGCATTTAAGTTAACATCAACCAATATAGTAGAATTTTTAGTTTCATCTTTCCAAT
>JAGGXT010000375.1 GCA_021162905.1 Candidatus Odinarchaeota archaeon
ATGAAGAGGTTTATTAAATTACTCGTAGAAATTCAAGTACGTTAAGAGTAAATTTTAATGTTGGATATCTTTTGGCAAGATGAGGGCGCAGAGACATGAAGTATTTTATTCCAGAGTGGGATGACAAAGTTGATCCTGGATATGACTTTATTGCTGACAGGCACTCTAAGGAACATAGAAAAAACCCTCTAAAGAATGATGTGTATATGTGGGATATTTTCGGCTTGGACAATGTACCAATAGACGGTGTCCTGGTATCAAGGATGACCATCATGCAAAATAAAGTTAAGTATAATCTCATTCTCGAAAAAGGCATTCATGAAGTTTTACGTCTTCCTCAAGACTTTGAAGTCATGGGTGATTGTGGAGCTTGGGGTTATGTAGACTACGAGGAACCATTATTTAAACCGTCTGAAACTTTGGAATATTACGTCAAATGTGGTTTCAATTACGGCGTTTCAGTTGACCATCTAATTGTCCGAAAACACGAGGATCAGTGGGAGAAAAGATGGAAAATAACTTTAGAGAATGCTAGGGAAATGTTTGATTTGTGGCAATCGAAGGATCGCTATATGAATTCGATTAGATTAATTGGGGTTGCACAGGGTTGGGATGTTGAATCTTATAGAAAGGCTGTAAGGGAACTTTTGAACATTGGTTATGACTATATTGGTTTAGGTGGATTAGCTAGGTCGCCAACTGGATTGGAAAGTTCGTCTGAAGAAACTAAAAACGTTCTTAACGTGGTTAAAGGAGCATGGTTGGAAGTAAAAAGATGGATGGATAAAACTAAAAGTAAAGTTGATATTCATGTTTTTGGAGTTGCTAGACTGAGTATAATTCCCTATCTAATGAAATATGGAGTAACAAGCTTCGATTCAGCTTCTTTTCTTAGAAAGGCATGGTTAAGTGCTACAAGTAATTATTTTACTTTGGATGGAAAGTCGTACATCGCGATTAGGATTCCCCAAAACGAAAAAAGCCTTAAAGTTAAGAAAGTTAAGGATAAAAAGAAATTATTGCAGTTGGAAAAAAAGACATTAGAAGCACTTAGATTATACGACCAAGGAAAAGTTACAATGGAAGATGTTTTAAGAGTTATCAAGGAGTTTGATAAAGTCATTGGACAGAAGCCTGACATGGAAAAATATTACATAGAAACCTTAAGGGATAAACCCTGGTCAAAGTGTCCTTGTGCAATTTGTAAAGATATAGGAGTTGAAGTAATAATTTTCAGAGGAAACAACAGAAACAGAAGAAGAGGATTTCATAATACTTGGGTATTTTATCAACAATTTAGAAAAATGACACCAAGAATTCTTGTATTTACAAATTGTACGGCTAAGAAAAATGAAAGTCAAAAACTGCTTCCGGCGTATCAAAGATACTTAGCTTCACCAGTTTTCAAAGTTTTCTGGGAAAATGTTTATGATTTACCGGTTGAAATAAAGATTCTTTCGGCTAAATATGGTTTAATTGATTGGAGTTCCAGAATTCCAAATTATAATTATAAAATGCAGAAAAGTGATATTCCAAAGTTCGTCAAAGAACTTAAAGATAAACTAAAAAGATATGATAAAATCTTTTTCATAGGACTGGGGCTTTACAGAAAAGTGGTCGAAATTGTAAAGGAAGAAACAGATTATGATATTGATATATTCCCGAAATTGAAATTAACTACAAGAAATAAACTTGATATACTTGAATACATAAAACAAATGGAAAAATTTAGAGAAGCAATCATTGAATTTATACCTAGAGAAAGCAGATCAGTAAACGAAACGTTACCTCAAACAACTTTGGATCAGTTTACGGGAAGCTAAAAATTTACACTCTTTAAGTATTGCTAAGAAGATCCTTTGTTATTTTGGGTAGGGTATTTTTATCTATTAATGTTATGCCTTTATCAACTGCCATATCTAATAATAGACTGCATACGTGAAGAATTTTTCTAATATTCCCTTTTGACGCTGTAAAGATGTCTTTTACGATGTCTTTGGTAAAGGGATAAAGGTTAACTTCGATAGTTCTGTTAAATTGAGTTTTTAAATTGTTACCTATTTTATCTTCTGAAGTAGTTCTTTCTAAAGCTAAGTATTTCTCGATTAGTTTTTTAGTCTCTTCTCTGTTCAATGGTTTAAGAGTTATTTCTTTGAAAATTCTTTCGGAGAATGCATGATATTCTTTGAATATTGCTTGCCAGGCTTCTGGAGTACACGCTATGATTGTGCACAGTCCAAGGGGGTTTAGGTCAATTAAGTGTCGTATACTGTTGAGAAGTTTTTGTTTTTTAATATTTGTTAGAATTTCTATTGATTCAAATTCGTCTAACAAAAGAATGATTAATTTGAAGTGAATTAATTGGAGAACGTTTTTTAATCCGATGAATGCTTGTAACGCCTTTTCGTCCTTATCGATATTTGAGGCAACTTTTAATTCTCGTCTCTGTTCGGAATAAAGGGGTTCGCCACTAATCCATTTCCATGCCAAAATGCTAGTTTCGTCAGAAGTCAATTGCAAAAAAGCATAAGAGAAATCGACTGATTTTGTAAGTGAAATCAATTTTTTCCTTGCATATTCGATAATTATGGGAAGAAAGACTAATCCTTGATCAACTAGTTTTCTCATATTTAAATAATCTTTTTCTAACTCTCTTTCGATCAATGTCGAGTTTTTGGGCTCAAAAAAGTCTGTTTTTCCTTCTCTTATCAAATCAAGCGTAACTTTTCCTAAGAAACACCAGACGAGTTCTTGAAATTTATAATATCCTATGTCGTAGATGAATTTTCGGTAGATATCGACAAATGACTCACCAGGGCTTTCAATATAGGCTACAAGAACTTTATCAATTTTTTCCGTCGAAAATCGTTTTTCTACGATAGACTTTGTATATTTTAAAGTGTGTGTTTTTCCACTTCCATAACTACCCACAAGGACTAAGTTAGTTGAGGTTTCGTTTAGAGCTGTGTTTATTGCATCTATGATTTCGTGGAATTCTTGTTCTCTATCAACAAATATTCTAGGATTGCTTTCTGGGACACCTATTCTTGGAAATGGGTTTCTCTTCAGAAAATAGGTAGTATAATCTCTTTTTTTACCAAGCTGTGCTTCCGTCATTTTAACCACCAAATATAGCGATAAATTGATAAACTTTTCCAGAAATTTCTATTCCTTTACCCTCTTTTATTCTGTAAAAATATGGAGAAAGTATATCCTCTTTTTTGCCTCCTTTCATTTTTCTAATACTTTCGGGTATGTTCTTTGTAGCAGATATAAGTGGTGCACCACTTAACTCTATTTTATCTGGATTAGAAATATAGGCTAGAATAAGTAATTTATCGAACTTCTCTCTGGATATCCCCATTCTTTCACATACGTATTCTCTTATTCTGGGTATTTCAATGTAGATTAGCTTTACCCCTGGCTTTACTTGCTTATTTAATTCACTATAACATTCTTTGAGAATAGACATAAAATGTTCGTCTTTGGTTTTTTGGTCATCCACGTAATAATATCTCCCTTCGTAAAGGTTGTGTTGAACTATTCCTAGTCTTTCTGCCCAATCACTTAAAACATCTAACATAACTACATTAAACTTTAATTTACCCTTTCTCAATATTAGCAAGAGCTCTTCTCTTGTAAGACCCTTACCTTTAGACCCATATTTCTTGAGCGTGTCTATAAATGTTCGATAAAACTCGTAATTTTTGTATAGAATTTCATGTATTATAAGCCAATTTTCCTGATTAAATGCATCTATTATTTTTATTGCATCCAATGAAGCTTTAAAAACTTCATTAGCCTTTATAAGCAATTTCATTTTCGTCATTTCGCTAAGTATTTCTTTTGCTCTTCTTTTGGAAACTGAAAGATTCTTTTCTAGGCTATGAGGAGTTATACCTCTGGAGTTTATGGCTAACGAACAAGTTTCTATAATTCGTTTCAATGTTATAGGTTTAAAGGATTGTTTGCTCATTTAATCACCTAAATAAGGTTTTTTATTTTTCTTTTTGCATATTCTAAAACTATTTTCATGAAGGGAGCATCTGAGTATCTAGTCTCAAGATACTGCAATAACTTTCCTCTCATCATCGCAAATCGCACTTGTTTAAGTTCAAACCATAATGCCCACAAGTTATGTAGTGCAATTAGGTTTCTGTCCTTTCTTATCTCTTCTACTGTTTTATTTGAACAAATTGGACAATTACACGGAAGTTCCTTTAGCTTTACTAATTCCTGCAAGTATACAACCTTATATCCTGGAACAAAATATCGTCTGTTCCCAGCACAAATTATAAAGGAAGAGGAATCTGTAGAGTCTACTCCAAGAAATGCTAATAGAGGGACATGAAGAGGCCCACCTAAACCATAAACATGAAGAGGTTTATCCCTGATTACCGTTTTAGCTGCAAGTATCATGTCTATTAACAACCTGTAGTTGGTCCTTGAAGGCATCAAGCTCCCTATAGCAAAACCATCAAAATCAGCAACATCATTCAGATATCTTAGGACATTTTTTAACGTTGTTGGATCACTTGCATGAACTGAAGCAAACAAAAGCATGTCTTCTCTTGATTTGTTCTTAATGCTTTTTATCGCATTAGCAACCGTTTTCTTGATATACTTGCTTTGCTTTTCAGGACCTTTTACAAAAGATATTGGATAATCCAATGTTGAAGCTATGTCAGCTCCAATCCTTTCTTGTAACTTTAGAATTTTAACAGGATCTGGATCAAAATTTTCGGAAGCTACTTTAAAGCCACCACTATCGACAAAGGCTATCCCATCAAAATCAAGAAATTGATGTATTCCCGATCTAAAAAGTTTTTTAAGAATATTTCTTCGATTAAATGACAGCGTGTACGCGTTAAACATTGCCACATTAATTTCTGGAAAGATGTCCCAGTACCTTGGTGTGTTCCATCCAGCCATTGCCCCCAAATTATGCACAGGAAATACAATCGGCGTTTTAATTTTCCCCCTACTAGTTTCAATCCATGTCATCCTAGTCATCTCTTTGTCAGTCAGATTGTAAGTCAAATTAACTTACATCAAAACAATTTTTAAGTCTTACGGTTCGTTACTTAGTTGGTCGTTAAGAATGACACTCGAAGGAAAAGGCAGATTATATAGAAAAAATAACAGGGTTTACATATATATTCCATCAAAAGTAGTTCTTGACCACGCATTTCCCTTCAAATTTGAAAAAGGTTACGTAAAAGTTATAATTGACCCAAAGAAAAAGCAACTAATAATAAAATTGATCGAAGAAAATTGATCTTCTAATTCATTTAGTTTCGATGCCTTAATAC
>JAGGXT010000121.1 GCA_021162905.1 Candidatus Odinarchaeota archaeon
ATTTATTATTTTTTGAAATGAAAAGTTAATTATTATAGTTATGAAACAAATATAAAAATTAATTGCAACATAATATTCTTAAGACGGTGCTCACCTTGAAGGAAAAAGTAGAGAATGTTCTTTACAAAACATTAATCCTCTGGTGTATTCTATTCACGATACTTCCATTTATGATGCCACTCCCTATATGGACAAATATATACCCTACCGAACCAAGGAATCTACTAAAAATTGATTGGACTATTTCTTTATCAGCACGAATTAGGACTTCGCCAGCCATTTACGATTTAAACAATGATTCACTTAAGGAAATAATTTTGGGGACTGATAATGGAACTATAGCTTGTATTTCTTGGAACGGAACTATCATATGGAGTTACAAGACAAATGAAAGTATTGTGGCATCTCCAGTTATATATGATATTAACGGTGATGAAAAGGTAGAAATTGTAGTGGGTTCAGAAAAGGGTACTCTTTACATTTTATCGAACAATGGTAGTCTAATAACAAAGTTTGAGGTGCCTGCGGCTATACAATCTACTCCTTCTATTGGAGATGTAGATCATGATGGAAAGTACGAGATAATTTTTGGGGCTAATGACGGTTATGTTTATGCCATAAATTCAAATGGTAGCCAAGAGTGGAAATTTGAAACTGGAGGAGACAATTTCGCACCTGTGGTAATAGCAGATTTGAATAATGATAGTGATTATGAAATAATTTTCGGCTCGAGAATTGGTTACCTTTATGTTTTAGCTGCCAATGGGAGTCTTATTTGGAAATATAAAACTGGTGGTGGTATTATATCATCCCCATTCATATACGATATAGACAATGATGGGTTAAAAGACATAATTTTCGGCTCGTGGGATAAGTTTCTATACTTACTTTCTGGGAATGGAAGTTTATTATGGAAATTTGAGACGGGTGAGAAAATAAGTACATCTCCTATTGTAATAGACATACAAAATGATGGATTACCAGAGATTCTTGCAGCATCGCTAGATGGAATATTTTATGTTTTAAATAGGAATGGGGAAATCTTATGGAGCTATAAGACAAGACATATGATCGTTTCGACACCAGCAGTTTCCGATATTGATGGTGATGGCCTTATAGATATTATAATCCCTTCATGTGATGGATTTATTTATCTCCTTAAGATGAACCGCACATTGGTAGATCTTATAGGAAGCAAACATTTTGCAGCATGGGTTTCTTCACCAATTGTTACAAACTTGGATAAAGACAATAACACGACTAACATTATAATTGCGGATTGGGAGGGATATGTTTACTGTCTCTCTGTTCATAGAGTCATGAGCAATAACTTCATCTGGAATTCAATAGGCTATCGCTTTGATTTACAGAATACCGGAAACTTTACTGATAAAGACAAAGATTGTCTGACTGACGTCTGGGAGTTAGAAATAGGTACAGACCCATTTTCAAATGATACTGATAAAGATGGAATTTCTGATTATGAGGAATTTATCTTAGGGCTTAATCCATTCATGAAAGACATAGAGATTCTTAATAATGATGTTAAAAATATAAAATTTAGTGATTTTTTAGCAACTAAAAGCGAAAGCTTCACTTTATTTATAGGTAATTTTTCTCAAAAGCCGATAATTTATTTAAATGATGTTAAAATTGAAAATGATATAACACCGTGATATAAAGGGATTTAACCGCTAATACAATAAAATTATAACTATTAAGTAATACCTCGAGAATAGTAACATTAAAATTAATTTTTATCAATTACAATGTAATTAAAGTGTTACAGGAGGGATAGTGAGATTAAAATCGCTATAACAAGTGACTTCTTTTATCCCAGCATAGGAGGGATTGAGAAACACATAGAGGGATTTGCTAAAACGCTTTCTAATGTTGGTTTCGATGTCACAATAATTACCTCTAGAGAAAGGGAAGATTTTAACGATAGCCAATTTAACTTTAAAGTAATTAGATTGGGATGTATACATATTCCAACTATAAATATAATGGCACTAAGGAGATATTACTCCCTTTTGAATGACATTCTTAGAATTAACTCTTTTGATTTAATTCATGCACATCATGCATTTACTCCAACTTCTCTTTTTTCAATTGAGATAGCAAGCAAATTGAAAATACCTTCGGTACTAACAGCTCATTCGCTATCTTATGGTTATACAAACAAAAAATTATGGAGCATCGCATCAAAATTTATGAAACCGATAAAGGAATATTACACCCACGTAAATAAGATTATTGCAGTCAGCAATGCGGTCAAGGATTTTATGTTACTTCTTTATGATGATGAAGAAAAAATTACCGTTATTCCTAACGGTATAAATACAAAGGAATATTATCCATTTATTAAAAGAAAGGAGTTATTTAGGGATGAGTTAAATCTCAACCACGATGAAATAAATTTTCTCTTCGTAGGAAGACTTGTTCTCAGAAAGGGATTGCATATATTGATTGAGGGCTTTAAAATTCTTTTAAAGGAACTACCAAATGTACGCTTATTTATAATCGGTGATGGATATCTGAAATATTGGTTATTGCAGATAATATCACAGAATGACCTTAAAAACAAAGTTAATTATTTAGGGAAATTAAATGATGAAGAGAAAAAGAAATATTTGGTTGCATCTGATGTTTTAGTTGTACCTTCCATAGATGCTGAGGCTTTTGGAATAGTTACGTTGGAGGGGTTTGCAACAGCAACCCCAGTTATAGGTACCAGGGTTGGTGGATTATCCGAAATTATAGAACATGGAAGAAACGGCATCTTAGTAGATCCATCTAATCCTTATTCGTTAGCAACTGCTATGTATCACTTAGCAATAGATGACAAACTTAGAAAACGACTTGGAAAGAATGGGCTACAAGATGCAAAGAAAAAATATGATTGGAAAGTTATTATTAAGAAAATAATAGGAGTCTATGATGCTATCGTGAACTCATAATGTTTATCCAGATATGAATTTCTCCATTTTATCGTATACGTAAGATATTCCTAATTCTTCAAGTTTCTCTCTTGTGGGAATTCCTTCCTTGTTCCATTCTCGTTCGGCATAATATTCATCCAGCATTTCCTCAAATTCTTCCTTTGTAAGTTTATATCCCTTGGTTGGTCCCTCTGGCAATGGCTCAAAGCATCGCTCTGGGAGAGTATCATCCTTTCTTGTGAATCCATTAATAACGTTAAATACTCTTTCAAGGTTCCATATTCGTTCACCAAGTTTCATGAATTTCTCATTGGTATAATTCAAACCAGTTGCAGAGTTCAGAAGATTAACATAGAGGTCCACAGGATACACGAATTCGCTGAAACGACAACCTATTAATGTAAATATAGCATTAACCTTATCCTGAATCTCCTTAATTAGTTTTCCTTTCCCTTTTGTTGCTTGTGGGTCTACAATCCCCATAACTTCCATACCGATTATAGCTCTTTTATGACAAGCACCCCTATTAGCCGTTGCAAATGCTAGAGCCATTCCCTTTAGAACTCTGGGCATCCAAGCTGCAAAAGTTAGTCCCTTTACATGCATTGCAAAATGCTTTGTTTCTTCACCAAAATGTTTAATAGCATTTAATATTCCATCTGCCAGTATATTGCCAATGCCCTCACGATATGCGATTTTCTTAATCATTTCTAATTCGGCTTCATGATTGCCAAAATGTAAATCGAGACCATCCAGCTGCTCTTTTGTAACAAAACCTTTTTCATAGGATTCCATAGTAAAGGCTATTACTACACCTGTAGTTAATGTATCCATTCCGAAATCATCACATAGAAAGTCGGCTGCTATTAGTGCTTCTGGATCTCTAATATCACATTCAGTTCCTAAGGCATATATTGATTCGTACTCTGGCCCCTCTTGAATCAAACCAGCATATTTTCCAGTCTTAACTTGATTCTTTTTTCCACAATGTACAGGACATCCGAAGCAGGCAGCATGTGAGACATGGTACTTCTCTTTAAAAGTCATCGAATTTACCTCATTTATACCATGCCAGACACCAGTCTGATGATTTCTACTTGCCATAGCACCCATTTGATTTAATAGATCAATACCCACCATTGTTCCTACATTAGAAAAACCAGCTAGGAGAGATTGTGGCTTTGAAAGTTCCTTTTTGATCATCTCAAATGCTTCGTTACAATATTTATTGAAGCTTTCCTCATCGTAAAGTTCAACACTCTGAGTTCCTCCTATTGCGATACCCTTTAATAGTTTGCTTCCAAGTACTGCGCCGGCTCCACCCCTTCCAAATGCTCTCGATCCAGTAATTATACTAGCAAGCCTTACAAGATTTTCACCAGCTTGACCAATGACTGCAGTTTCTACTTTCATCCCTTCTAGCTTCTTTTTCATAATCTTTTGACTTTCTTGGCTGCCTTTGCCCCATATATCATCTGCCGGATGAATGTCCACCTCATCGTCATATATACTAATGAAAACTGGTTTTTCCGACTTCCCTTCGATAATAATTGCATCATATCCAGATTTTCTGAAATAATGACCCAAATTTCCACCTGCGTACGTATTTAAAATTGTATTTGTAAGAGGGGACTTTGTAACAACACATGTTTGCGCAAACATAGGAGCCCTTGTTGCTGTTATAGGGCCAACGGAAAATATTACTTTATTTTCGACACCTAGTGGATCTATTCTAGGGTCGACCTCATCAAATAGGATTTTAACACCGAACCCCATCCCGCCAACGTAGTTCTCTATAAGTTCATTCGATAAGCTCTCAGTGGAAATTTTTTGGTCAGTTAAATTTATCCTTAAAATTTTACCATAATAGCCCTTATACATTTTAAACACCAATAGGCATTATATTTTTTCATCTTATTATTCTTGATATTTAAGTTTAATCTGCTTGGTGATGCGGATATTATTAATTATAGGTTATCATTCATAATACTTTTCCTATTTGGGAAATAAAGAGCATTAATAAATTCAGAAAAGAATTCTTGATCTTCTTCTATACTAATGTAATTTATTTTCCTGATTACTTTATTAACAAATTTTAAGAGATCAGCGTCAAGAACGCATAAAGCACCTCCAAATAGAGGCATTTTAGAGGAAACTATTATCTTTATATTTTCTGGGTTACGTATTGGAAGAATTCCCAAGTTTTTAAGAACTTCCCCCGAGAAAATAGTATCGGCATTTTTTGGAACATTATACCCAAGTACACAGAGGATGTCTATTTCATCGGGTGCCGTGTTTGTTCTCTTTAATAAATTCATTGTATATATGTAGATTAGAGATTTTATGACTTGAAAGTTTCTGATATCGCGCTGGGAAATATATTGGACATCCCCATCTTTTTTTATTTTTAGGTAGATATTATTCTTTGTTTCAATAAGCTGGATAGAGGAACTTTTGCTACTTTCATAAATAGCCAGTCTATTAATTCGCCCATTTGCAAGGACCATTTTTTCTTTAAGTAGGTAATTTATGATTGGAATCAGTTGCAGTATTTTCATGGAAATCGGTTTTTGTTCAATATCTTCCTCAAATCCATACTCCTCAGCTCTTTCACTTACATCTTGTTCCCATGTAAAGCTGCCCAAGGTTTCGCCTATTGGAAAAGTCATTATGAAGATCTGATCATTCTTATACAGTATTGCACTACCTGTGCTTCGGAGATCTAAAAGGAGTACTGTTTTGTTCTTATATTTGTTAATTAATAAAGCTAGGCATGAGAGCGTATCTGACCCTATATGTCCTATTAGAAGGGGAGGCATAAAAATTAGGCCACTTTTGTTGATGTTTATATTTAGATCTTTAGCTTTAATTGTTAGACTATCTCGGATGATTGGTAAAAATGGTGGTTCGCCAAGTTTTGTTACATCAAGACCTAGGAATAGATGATGCATAATAGTATTTCCAATTACAAAAATTCCATAGATCGCATCCTTACTTATGTTTGATACCTTACATAGTTCTTTAACTAATCTATTAACTAAAGATCTTAGAGTTGAATTAAAGGTCTCCGCTTTGCTCCTATCCTTTATGATTTGAGCTGTGAGAGAAAAAACATCTGGAGCTTCTGAGGAAATTAAATTTTCTCTTTCGACGATTGAAACAATTTCGCCTGTATGGATATTTATAAGTGCACCATGAATTGAAAAATAATCAAGCCATATGATGGAGACGTATATATGATTTTCAGGAAGTCCATTTTCTGATAGAAGATCAAGGAGTATTCCGTTATAACTAGCTATCGCTATTACGTCAAATGACTTCTTTCCAAAAAGTGAATGAATCTTTTTAAGTGCCTCATAACTAAACTCTAAAGTCGAAAGAGTCATCGATCTTCTTAATATTTCGAAGAGGGAACTGGGTTTAATACTTTTCCCTATTTTTATAGCAACTTTCTTAGATGCTATTATTGGCTTTTTCATTTTTATTTCAAAAATACTATTTACAGCTACGTGAGAGATTTTTGATTTTTTAGAACGCAAAAAACACACCTACATAGATATTAATTAAATTTTCACAGCTTTATTATTGTTTTTACTTTATACTTTAATACTTTTATTTCATTTTTTTAATACTTTTGGTACAATAAACCACACTCAACAATC
>JAGGXT010000282.1 GCA_021162905.1 Candidatus Odinarchaeota archaeon
ATCTAAAGAAATCTATACATCCAATAGTTATTATACCTCTAGGTTCACTTGAGATACATGAGTATATTAGCATGGGTTTCGACACAATACTTGCTGAAAGAGTGTCTGAAAGAATTGCTGATGAACTAAACTTATTAATAGGCCCCATTTTGCCTATAGGATACTCTGCAGAACATGTCGGGGAAGGAGTAGTTTGGTTAAAACCAGAAACATATCTTAGAGTTCTTTATGATGTCATTGATTCATATTTAGAAAGCAACTTTTCTGGTTTTCTCTTGCTCAATTGTCATGTTGGGAATAGAGGACTTGCTATTGCAACTGTGACTCAATATAGACGCTGGTATTCTAAGCTCAAAATTGGGCACATTGAAGTTTGGGATTACCTGGGAAAGTGCTTTGATGCAAAGACATTTGATGACTATTGCATAATTGAAAATAGCCTAGCAATATATTTTGGGTTGATAGACAAGGAAAAGATATTAAAAGAGAGAAAGGAAGTGACTAGGAAGGTAAAAATCTCGAAGTTATCTCCATGGTTAACTACGGAGATTGAAGGGGTACTCATTAAAACTTTACCTGAAGCATCCTATGAGACTGGTGAGAAAATATTCAATTGTGCGGTGAGTGAGATAATTAAAGATATTAAGAGCTGGCTCGAAGAGCCCCCTTAGCTATTCAAATTCGATGATTGAGACAAAATATCCTATTGCTGCTATTATGAGAAACAAAGCCAACTGGCCCACATTGATAACTGATGTAAGGGTTAGTATTTCTGCAATAAGCGCATATAGTAAGGGTGCTGTATAAGTGTTATATCGGATTAATTCTTTTACTTTCTCTGATGACCTTCTAAGCATCTTTCCACTTACAACTAGGTATCCAATCATTACTTCTGATATAGAAAGTAAGACAAGTAATGAGAATACCATAAAATCAAACATTGTTTTTGGCATTGCAAATAACAGCCTAATGTAAGTTTCGTATGTTGGTCTTCCGAGTAAAAATGGAATTATTAAAATGAAAAATACTATTGCGAGAAAATAGATTTTAAGCATCTTCATACTTGCATTTGTGGGCATTTTTTCACCATCAATCAACTGGTAGTCCATTATCGGCTATTTCTTTTTTTGCCTCAAGATACGTATCAAGCCAGAATTTTTTAGGAGTCAGCGTTTCAAGATCGTACAACTCTGGAAATGGTTTACCAATATCAGGATTCTTTAATTTATCTTCATATTTTCTTAAATAGTGAGTTACAATGTCGTTTGCATCTTCTCGCTTTAATTTATTTCTGACAACAGCATGTGCCACTTCGCCCATAAATCGTGTTTCTAGCCCAGATGCATGAGGATATTTACCGTTTGTTCCAGTAACGCCTAAAGGATGTGCCCCAACAATTGTACTTACTATGGTATTAGCTACAATTTCATCAAGGATCATTCTACTTCCTGCACCAGCATTAGGCCAAACATTTCCTGTTATGATAAAGTTTGTATTCCTAGCTACAGCTTGTCCTACAGTACTAATAACCCACAGGCATTCGGGTGTTGAGGTAGAACCTAAAGTCATATGTATTGGATGCCCTATATGATAATCTGCGAAATATATCAATCTACCCATGAAAAACTCAGCAACATGAACTATAGCAACTCCCTCTGGACCTCGTGCAAAACCACCAATAATAGGATCGGGTAGTGTTACATTAAATACTCCATACTCCAGAGCACTCACAACACGACCTAGGTTATTATAATCTGTTTTCATCTCATTTAAAACTGGGATTAAATGGGCATCCGTTGGCCTGAGGTATTCAGGAGACATTATCGCAATATCTCCCATCAATGTTGTTGAGCTTTCACCACCTATTATATGAATTCCCGGCCGTCCCATTATTCTAGCGGCCTCTCGTATTAGACGCATTTCTCTTCTAGTCGCATGAGATTCTAAGACAGTACCCGATTCTACATCGATACCATGGAATTTAACAATACTTGCATGATCTATAATGTCTATAATTTGCTCTTTAAGATATGAAAGTGCCATTTTAAAGTACATTTCGTCATCAACGGGTGCTCCTGCATCCCCTCCAATTATAAGTGGAGGTTTTGCGTCTTCGATTTTTCTTTGTTCTAATACTCTAGCATCTTTACCCTCGCCTACTACAAGTCTCGATGGGGCAGATCGGATGGCTTCTTTTAATTCAGACTCATCAAATTTGATTACAGAATGGGTATCCATAACGTATATTCCGACATCGAGAGTTAAATCTATAGCAGCTTTGTAGACATCATCAGCAAGCGTGTTATCGGTGGTTATTATCTCTTCCTTGTTGAATTTTATATCATATTCCTTAGTTAGTTCAGCAACCTTTCTAGATAGTTTCATATCAAAATCGATCTCTTTCATACCTTCTCCTTTTTTAGCTCTCTTGAAGATCTCCCATATTGTAAGCATACTACCACCATATACAATTATTGCAAATCTAGATTATAATACACAAAAAGGAGAGCATCTGCGATATATAATTAAGAATTATTGGGAAAACTCTCGGTATCTCAGGTAATTCTATTGTGATGAAGTATAGGTTTAAAGATGAATACCTTAAGCCGTAACGAAGATAAAAGTATAGAAACGCCAGTATTGAAATTACAAAGACAAAAACATCTGAAATTGCCCATTTAATTTTTTCAAATTGCGTTCGTCCTTTTCCAGAAATCCTAAAACCTCTACTTTCGGCTGCAAAATCTATGTCTTTAACTTTGTTTAACGTTAGAACAACTAGGGGTATTAGAGCACCAACATAGTTTCTTAATCTTTCTATTATTGACCCCTTACTTAAATCCATACCCTTTGAACGGTACGCTTCGAGAATCGTATGCCAATCATCAGCAAACATAGATATTGATCTTATCGCAAGAGATAGTGTAAAGCATACAACATATGGAATTTTTACTGCAGAAAGCCCTCTTATTATATCAGAGTCTTTTGTTGTAGCAAGTAAAAGAAGAGTAGCAAATACCATTGACATTACTCTAAAAACTATAGTTAAACCATAGACCAGTGTGTTTTCAGTAAAATAGGTTCCCCATGGAAAGACTATATAAACACGCTCTCCAGGAACTCTACTTAAGAGAGAATACATGAAGGTTAGCGTGATCATCATAAACGTTACACTAATTAGAGGCGTCTTTAAGTGTTTCAGAGGAACTCTAGTAGAGAGAAGCAACAGGAGTGTGACAATCATTACCCAAAAATTAAGCTCAAAATCACGAATTATTAGGGCAATAAAACTTATAGAAAAGACTATTGCCAATTTTGATAAGGGATTTAACTTATGGAATGGGGACTTTTTAGGTAAATAAAAAAGAAAAGAACGAGAGCTCATAATAACTCATCTCTTATTAACTTTAGACAACCCAGCCTTCGACATAAAGGCCGCTTCTCTTTACATAGCTTGTGAGTATCTTTAGCATTGGTGTTGCTATGATAAGGACAACAATGTAGTTACCAATGTTCCAAGCAGCCACAGCAGCCCAGTAAGCTTCCCAAGATGGAACCCAACCAATTATCATTAAAATGTACATATAGTACATTGAACCAGGCACTGAGGACAGAATAACTCCGCTTATTATATAATTTATCCAATCTTTAATAGTTTTTAGTTCTGGATCACTCTTAGCCAAACGAAAAGCAGCTGCAGGTATACCCGCAGCCAAAAAGTCACTTATACTTAATGGAATTGCCAATACTATTGGTATTCCAGTATATAGGTTCATGATCAAACAACCAATGTAACTAGCAATTGCGCCCCATATTCCAAACCAGATACCAAAAGCAACTTCAAATGCTGTTGCTGGATATAACGCGGCAACACCAGGTAAAACGGGTGTATAAACAACACCAAGAATCGCCAAAATTCCTATTACACCACTATTTATAGCTGTTAGGATTATGTGCATAGGAGTTATTCCACGAGCAACACGAATTTCTTCTTCAGACATTTTAAAACACCTTATCAATATGGCTATTAACGGTGTTAATTATGTTTTTTATTAAGTGTTATTATTTATACTTTTTTTCGGATATAAATTATTAGAAGAAAATTATTTCTATAATATTAAAATGATTATTAAGTAATTATTCGGAATATAGCATTTCGATATATTTCATCATTTCATCAACAGAGAGAACATTCTTTGGGATTCCATATTCATCATGCAATAACATTCCAAACTCTGTTATCATTGGGGGCCTTAGGAAAGCTTCACTGAGTACATCCTCGTTTAAAAAGGCTTTTCTAGTAGGTCCGTCATACAATTTTCGCCCCTGTGCCATTATAATTACTCGTTTTGTATACTCCGCAACTAATCGCATGTTATGAGTAATTATAATAACAGTTACATTCTCTTTCTCATTTATTTTCTTAAATAATTCCATGAGTGCAAATGCTTGTTTCCAATCTTGTCCGGTCATTGGTTCATCAACGATTAGAATCTCTGGCTTCATTGACAAAACGGATGCAACAGCAAGCCTTTGCCTTTGACCCTTTCCAAGGAAAAATGGATGTTCATCTGCTAGACGAGTTAAACCAACCAACTCTAGAGCCTCTTTTCCTCTCCGTTCTACTTCGTCTTCAGGTAGCCCCATATTTTTTGGCGCAAATGTTACTTCCTCCCACACAGTATGACAGAAGAGTTGATGATCTGGATTTTGAAAAACATACCCAACCTTTGAGAAAAGGTTTTTTATTTCTTTACTTGTTGTATCAACGCCCTCAATAAGTACTTTTCCCGAAGTTGGATATAGAAGACCATTGAAATGTTTAACAAGCGTTGTTTTTCCAGAGCCATTTTGACCTATAATAGCAATGAAGTCACCTCTATAAACCTCTAAATTTATATCCTTTATAGCGACGGTCCCGTCTGGATAAACATGTGTTAGGTTAATAGTCTTTATAACAATATTTTTTGACTCATTTTCGCTTTGTACATTATCCTCTATAATTTCTGGAACATCAACTTTTCTCTTGGGCAATACTTTCTTAGCAGTATCATAAGCCTCTTCTAACGTTAAAGGTAATTTCCCAGAATATTTTCCTTTCTTTCTCATCTTATAGAACAGTTCAGTTACTTGAGGGGCAGATTCTCCAACATTCTCGATAAGCTCTAGCTGTTCAAAAAATTCATCTGTTGGAGCATCTAACAGTATTTTTCCCTCATTCATAAGAATTAATCTATCGGCATATTTGCTTATTTGTTCAATCTCGTGCTCAACAACTATCATTGTTGCATTGAATTCTTCACGTATCTTCGCTATGGTCTCGAATACTTCAGCCTTGCCTATTGGATCTAGGTCTGAAGTTGGTTCATCTAATACAAAAATCTCCGGATATAATACAAGAATAGATGCAATAGCAACCCTCTGCTTTTGCCCCCCAGAAAGCTCAGTTGGTGCTTTTTCTAAAGTCCCTTCAAGTCTAACAGTTTTTAATGACCAATCAAGTCTTTTTCTCATCTCATCTGGTGATACACCAAAGTTCTCCATTCCAAAAACAATTTCATCCTTTACGCTCATGGTAACAAATTGTGTTTCGGGATCCTGAAAAACCATACCCACTTTCTTAGATAATTCATAAATTGAACTTTCTATTGTGGGCTTACCAAAAATTTTAACATGTCCCTTTAACACACCACGCACTCTAAAAGGAATTAAGCCATTTAAAGAGAGACAAAGTGTACTTTTTCCTGCTCCAGATGGCCCTATAATACCTATAAACTCTCCCCGCTTAACCTTCAGATTTATTCCATCAAGTGCCCAAAATTTGCTTCCCTCATACTTCCAACTATAGTTTTCAATTTCAACTGCGTACATTGTAAGCACCACTTAAAAATTGAAATGGGCTTCAAATATAAATATTATACTATAATTATTTTCTTTATGAACTCTCGAAAATGAAGTTATAATAGCCTTACTTGAAACAAGATTATAAGTAGAATTTGAAAAATTATTTCTCTTAAAAGATTTACTAAGATTTAAAGGATAGGAAAAGTATTATTTCAATATTGCGAATAAAAAGAGTAAACACATATAAATCCATATATTATTGTGGAGAGTTCTTCAAAGAAATATCTAAGAACATAAAGTCACAAGTAGCTCTATTTTGCATCTTAATGCCAAAAATGCAAAAATAGATACTAACCCTCAAATTTTATAAGACCTAAACTTTTTAAGTCATAGGGATGTATCTTAGTTATGGGGGTATAACTTGCTATTTAGTGTAGGTCCTAAAGAAAGAAGAGAAGATCTATATAATTTTGATAATGAGTTAGAAAAATTGCTAGATGCCTATAGAAGCGAACTGGTTAGACTGATCGTAAT
>JAGGXT010000293.1 GCA_021162905.1 Candidatus Odinarchaeota archaeon
GCACTAAATGACCTTAAAGAATACATATATATGGATGATGCGATTAGAGTTGCGGAGAGAATAAATTCACTTATTGACTCAAAAAAATATAATGCTGCGAAAAACGCTTTGGATTCTCTTTCAGTACTTGTTAATACAAGATATAAATTCAATGAGGCTGTTGAGGAGAAGATTAGAAAAATCGATATGGAGCTGAAAAAAATTAAGAATTTTGGAATTGATTGCGATTACATATATCAACGGCTTGAAAAAATAAAAGAAGTCATGCGCACTGATAAATATCCAAGAGTTCCTGCATTGATCAAAATTATTGAAAAAGATATAGAAAGAATGCAAACACCAAAATTTGAAGCTTTTGTGATAAAAAGGCAAGAAAACAAGTATTCACTCTTACTCAAGAATATAAGTAAAATTGTATTATCTGATATTTCGATAAAACTTTTACCAGTTTTAGCCATAGAGCCGAACGAATTTAACCTAGAGAAAATAAAAGAGCGTGAAGAGGTTTCATTGGATATAGAAATAAGAGGATTAAGTCCAGGAACATTAATAACAATTTCAATGAAATATTACAATCAGCTGACTGACAGAGAGGAAAATATGGAAATAGAAATACCTTTTGAGGATTGAAAATGGTTAAAAAAACTATAACGGAATTAATTAAAATTTGGGATGAAAAATATAGGTTGGCATACGATTCAGTAAGCTCAAGGTTTCTCTTCTTAAAAAACTTCTTCTTTGGTTTTAATATAAATGTTGATGCCATAAGAGAGGTAGATGCTTCGCTCTTAAGACTTTTAGAAAAAAATACAAAAATAAATAAAATAGAAAGAAAAAGACTTAGAGAGAAAAAGATAAAGAATTTAGATGATTTACTTATTGGTCTTACTTATTGTATGGAACATGGTATCGGAGAAGAGTGGAAAATTGTAGATGAGAATGTATATCATTGGATAAATAAGAATGTTCAGTATGATCTACTCTCAATAGGTGGACAAGCAGGAATTATGGCAAATACCGCTAGTGTTCTAGGTATAAAAAATATACTCATAAACGCGCCAGTTATGACCAAAACTTTAGCATCGCTACTCTTTAAAGAGATATTTGTTGCTAGAAGTTCTGGAGGAGGCATTAAACTATTTTCTCCATATATAATAGCTACTGAAAAGGAGGAGCTAATTCATTGGATTTTTGAATTTAAAAAAGGCTTTTCTGTTGCAATTCATGGAAAAACATTCATTGTTCCAAATAGTACTAGGTTTATCGCCACATATGATCCAATAAATTCAATGCTTACAATAGACAAGCATCTTAAAGAATATCTTGTGATTCATGCAAAAAATTTCCATGGAGGAATTATCGCAGGTCATCACTTGATCGATCCCTCACTGGGTAAGAAGTTTATTGATGAGAGAATGAATGAAACAATAAATTTCATTAAAGCAATCAAAGAAGCAAACCGAAATCTCCTCATTAAATATGAACTTGGAATAACTGCTGATGATTATATCATTAGTCAGATAAAACAATCAATTTTACCCCATGTTGATATAATTAGCTTAAATGAAAATGAGTTTTATATTTATTTTTTTGGTACAAAAGAAAGTACTAACATATCTATAGAGGAAAGATGTAAAAAGCTTTTAACTGGTTTTCTTAAAATTTTATCAAACATAAACGTATCAATTCATTTACACACTTTCGATACCACATTCTTTATAACTCCTCCAGTAACGAATAACAGAGATATGAAAATTGAGAAATTCTTAAATGCTACATTATTCGGTTCATTGGTAACTTCCGTAAGAGCGATTTTGGGAAAAGAACCTTCACTAATGGAAATTAGAAACATGCTAGAGAATAAGAATGCCTTTTACTATCAAGAGCGTGCATTTAAGACTATGAACTATTTAGATAAATTAATAAGAGAAAAACATTCAGCTACAGATGGAAATTTACTTGAAGATGGATTTATAGAAACAGATAATTTTTCATTAATCGCAATACCTATAAAGTTTGTTGAAAATCCCTTAAAAACTGTTGGGTTAGGAGATACCTGCTCTGTTTCTCAATTCTTGGCTCTGTTTACCTGATTATAAGACTTGTTTTTCTTTTGCTATAAGTCTTATATCGATTCCTAGCTTAGAGCATAAATCTTGCAGTACGTCACGAGCCATTTCTTTAACATACCATATTTCCCCTTGTGCTTGTAGTTTTAGTAGCTTTACGATTGCTGTTCTTACACCCTCAGGATGCTGCTCTGAGAGTATTCCTAAGGTTTCAGCAGCTGCTCGTCTTACCAACGAATCCTCATCTGATAGAAGATCAATTAAAATTGGAATTGCTTCTTTAACCATATGTATGTTAGCACTTCCAATAAGTCCTATTGCCATTATTGCTTTTTCGCGAATCGTGGGATCGGGATCATCTAGCATAGCAATTATCATAGGAACTGCCTTTTTTACAACCCCAGGATAAATGCTACCAATATGACTTAAAGCAACAATAGCACTTTGTTTCATAGCGGGGGATTTATGTTTTAGAAATTTTATAATTTCTGGGACTATTGGACTAACTAAAGTTATTTTCCCCTTCCCAATACGACCTAATGCTATAACAACAGATGTTTTAACGGCAACATTATCTTTCTTCATAATTTTAACTAAGACTGGAATTGCCTTTGAAACAATATCAGGATTCTTCTCTCCAATAAGGCCTATTAGAAGAGCTGCATTCCCTCTTATCATTGGATTTTTATCTTTCAAGAATTTTATTACCATGTCTATTTTGTTTGGATATTTTCTTAGAAGAAGATTAGAAAGTTCATTAAATTGTTTCTTTAACAGCATATCCTTTAATCTTTCCTCTACAAGCTCAGAAGCCATAAGTAAACCCCATAAGGAAATATACTTACAAAATTAAGATATTTTCAAATATAAAAATATTAATAATTGCATTTTAGATTATCATATAAACATACTCTTTACGTTCACCATAACACTTTAAGGTGATTCATATGGGTAGTTATAGAATTCAGATAAAAGTAGAGAATATTAAAGGAAAATGCCCAGTATATAAACTTGGTGATACAATAATCATTGATAAATTCTATATAAATACTAATAAGTCTGCAAATGTTTGTATTCACGCTTTTGGTGCATTATTATCTTTATTGTCTGCATTCATTCATGGTTCTTCAGCTAAAGAATTAGGTATAGGGAAAGAACACGATATTGGTTATCTTCAATGTCCAGACCCAGGACCTCCAACTACTTGTGGAGGGACAGTTACTTTTAAACTTATAAGAGAAAAATTGGAGGATTAAATAAATGAAACACAGTTACGGAGCTAGGGTCAAAAAAGATGCGCTATTGGCATATTTAGGGTTATCTTCTATTGTTGTAATTATATTAAGTGCTATTATTTTTCTCAAGTTTAATTTAGTTTTTGTATCATTTATTTTATTGCTCATAACCCTTGGATTATGGATATATTATCACATTCATAAGTCTAATTTAACTCCAGTGATTTCCAAAAATATCTTTTTTTCCTCAAAGGTGATATATTATGTTTCAACATGGGTTATATTCGAGGAGATATTTTCCATAGGTTTTCTTTGGACCGGACTTAAATTTGCAAACTACATAGTAGAATATGCAATCATTTTCCTTTTAGCGCTGATTGCCACAGTATATATAGATATTACAGTGGATAAACATATTCTAGGGGAAGAGATAAGAATAAAAGGGATAAGGAGAGGTAAATAAGATGAGTGAAATACCAGATTCTCATCCTAGAGCATGGTCTCTAAAGATTAGACATCGATTAGTTGAAGGATTAAAGAAAAAAGTGGTTACTGAAAGTGGACTTATAGCACATGGAAGAGGAGAGGCTTTTGATTATTTACTAGGGGAAAAGACAATTCCACCAGCAGAGGAGGCTATAAAAGCTGCAGCTGCAACATTTTTGCTCGCAGAACATCCAGTTATAAGTGTAAATGGAAATGTTGCAGCACTTGTTGCGAAAGAAGTTATAGAGTTGGCAGAGGTTACCAATGCAAAAATAGAAGTTAATATATTTTACAGAGAGCCGGGCAGATTAGAGGCTATTAAGAAAGAATTAATTGAACATGGTGCGAGAGATGTTTTAGGTGTTGATGAAAAATTTTGGACAAAAATACCAGAAATTTCAAGTATGCGTAGAATCGTTGATGTACGTGGTATATACAAAGCTGATGTTGTTTTTGTACCTTTAGAAGATGGAGATCGAACTGAAGCTTTGAGAAAGCTTGGAAAGACAGTTATTGCTGTTGACTTGAACCCACTAAGTAGAACCGCGCAATGGGCAAATATAACTATTGTTGATAATATTGTTAGATGCATGCCTTTGTTAATTAAGTATAGTAAAGAGTTTAAGAATGTATCCAAGAGTGAATTAAGGAATATAAAAGAGAAGTATGACAATAAGGAAATTTTAAAATCTGTATTGGCATATATTAAGAATAGACTTGATAATCTGTCAAAAAAGGGAATAATAATAGATGAGGTTTTTAACTATTAGGTGATGGAAAGTATGAGTTTAAGGCTTTTGATTTTCGGTGCTGGTGCAATTGGAAGTCTAATAGGAGGTTTCTTAAAGAAAGCAGGGTTTGATGTTGTTCTTATTGGCAGAGAGAAACATGTGAGAGCTATAAATGAAAATGGACTTAGAGTAATTTCACCATTAGAAAATTTTACTATTAAGATAGACGCATTTACTTCTGTAGATGAAATAAATGAACCTTCTTTTGATGTGATTTTTATAACTGTTAAAGCCTATGATACAAAGACTGCGAGTCAAGAAATAAATAAGATAGTAAATGGGGATGAATATATTGTAACCTTACAAAATGGATTAGGGTTGGAGGATATAATTAGAGCCATTATAAGAGATGCTTTGTTAATACGAGGAGTAATATCGCATGCTGCTATGTTAAGAGAGCCAGGAGTTGTTGAACATACAGGACTTGGTGACTTGATTTTCGGCCCAGTTAGAGCACCCTCAATGGGAATCATCAAAGAAATAGCAGAAAAATTAGAAGAAGAAACTAAAATGAGTGCAAAAATAGTGAATAATATAAGAAGCTACGTTTGGTTAAAACTCCTTATAAATGCAGCAATTAACCCTATTGGAGCAATAACAGGACTCAAAAATGGGCAACTTTTAGAACATGAAGAACTAAAGACTCTTATGAAAAATGTTATTTATGAGGGGTTGGCAGTAACTCGAAAATTAGGTATTACTTTACCATCGGATCCTCTCTCTAAAACTTTTGAAGTAGCTCAAAAAACAGCAAATAACAAATGCTCTATGTTGCAAGATATAGAGAAGAGGAGAAAGACCGAGATAGATTATATTAATGGAGCCATTGTTTATCAAGCGATTTTAAATAATCTTGCAGCACCAGTTAATGATACGTTAACTAAATTGATTAAAGGATTTGAAGCTACGTATTTAAAGACTTATTAATTTATTTTCTTTATTCTTTGAATAAGAAGGATAAGTTTTTCCCTCAGTTACTATTTTAAGTTCCTCGTAGCACATTAGAATTTTAATTTTTTATACAATAGCTGGAATTATTATAGCAATTCAAATCTTATTTGTACTAAAATCCATATTGTAAGCGTAAGGCTTATCATGCCAAAAATACTCTCTCTTTTGTTTTGATAGTCCATATAACTTTTGTTATATTTTCTCCTAAGAAAAAAGATGAGAACAAGACTAAAAGCTATACCAGATGTGATGATTTTAATAATGGATGATATACTAATGA
>JAGGXT010000245.1 GCA_021162905.1 Candidatus Odinarchaeota archaeon
AATTTTATTATATTTTTTAGGATATTTTCATTAAAACCTGGTACTATATGTTTTGCTTCTTGTAATGAGTATCTTTCTACTTCGCTTTCTCTATAAAAGAGTTCTCTAATAACTTGGTTTTTGACTCTTCTTAGGGCATGTTCGTCTCTGCTAAAAATATTCATATATGCCATTTGATCTAATATTGTTGCTCTAACTGCATCCCGTATAACATAATAGTTATTTGGGCTTATGTTTGGTATTGTAAGTTCTCCGCTTAATAAATAGTCCGGATAAGCAAAATAAAGATTGTCCATAAGTCGATTTGGCATGGTAACAAGAATAATCAGCGGCCGATCTTTTAAATTTCGTCCAACTCTTCCTTTACGTTGAATAAATTCCTCGATGGAATTTGGAGCACCATAATGTAGCATTGCTATAAATGTAGGGTCATCGTATCCGACCTCCAAGGCAGACGTAGCGAGTATGATATCACCATCCAGACTTTCTCTCCTATCAGCATAATGAACTCTTACCCTTAATGGTTTAAGATAGGAAAAACTTTTGTCAAAGGACATAAACCACCAACATTCGCCTTCACGAAATCGATTACAATGAATCAGAGCACCTCGATATTTTTCACAAATGTGGCATTTTTCTCCTTCTTTTTCATTGTAACTTTTAGATCTAAGTTTAAAGAGACCTTGAAATTCAGCATCGGTAATGTCATGTTCTAATCTTTCAATAATGTCTATGGAATCTGTAAAGAGAATTCCTTTGAATTTTTTATTATTCCGATACATATTATGCATGGTAGCCATTATAGTTTGTATCATTGTTGAAAGAGGTCGCACAAAACGTTGTTCAGATTCGTCTTCTCTAGATAAATAAGCAATTCTCGCCGGTCTAACAAAGATGTAGTGAGATACGCTCCGTCGAATATATTCCTCTTCTGATGGCGATATTATGTCCTCGCTTTTTATCTGCATACCCGTGACTTCGCCAAAAAAGTAATCTGGTGCTGCAATAGTTGCGGAAAGCCCAACATACACTCTTCCGACTTTCTCTTTCTTTAAAAATGAATCTAGTCTTCCTAAAATGCGAACTGCGCGAGAACCATACAGTTCCTTTAATAAATGAATCTCATCTATGACTATTAATGTTAAATGGCTTCTTTTTATGTATTCATGAAAGTATCCCCAAGTTAATTTAACTGAAATAGCATCAATAGTTGTTAAAACCACATCCACCTGAGAACCAGCATAGACATCGTATTTAAAGAGTCTTACAGGCAGAATGTGGTTATTTTCACATAATACTTCTTTTTTACCTTCTTCTCGTGGCACGTATATTTCCTTTTTGCAAATCGGACATAACAGCGGTTTAAAAATAAGTTTTTCAGGTTGAATCTCCCAATAGTTTTTGAATCCATACCCGTACTCGCTTTCACTGAGTCTTCTCTTGGAAAATGGTATTGCATGATTATCTATACCGCTCAAGATTTGTATGTTATATCCATGCGAATTTAGGGAGTTATTCAAGTAATAAAGAGAGATAATGTAACGTTCAAGTTGATTTATCGAAAGACTATATCTTGGGAAAATTACAATTACATTAGTACATTCTCTTAGTATTTTCAGATATGAAGTGAAAAGTAATGCCGGTATCATGTAGGTTTCTGTTTTGCCTAGCCCTGTTTCAGCAACTATAACGTTTCCGAGTTTCAATGATGTATTACTGTCTTTACTAGTTTTAAAAGCTTTAATCAACTTTTCTAAAATTTTGATACCGCCATCACGCTGATATTGGTAAAGCTTTTTTATTCCCATTTTATTTAGCCATTCTTTATATGCTCTCACCAATTCCTCGCGATTACCAACACGTAAATTCAATTCATTTTCTATTAAAGTTATGAGTTCTTGAACAAAACGTTCTACATCAATTGTTCCCTCTAAGCCATATCTAGGTTTAACATACCATTTAACTTCTTCTACAAGTTCAGGAGCCTCCTCTTGCCTTGGAAAACGTTGCTTTAGATGATATAACAATCTTACAAGTTCAGCTGTGCGGGATCGATAACCAACAACTTTCCCTTCAGCATCAATTAGCTTAAGTATGAACCCTCCATCAGCTAACATTTCTAAAGATCTTTTAAGTTCATCAGTGGTTATCCCTAATTCAATGGAAATAGCTTTCAAATTTTCATCGTTCAAATAAAACTCGTAGTTTCCTTCATTTATCCTAGCACTTTCCAGAGTTTCGATCTCGGTTAAAACTTCTTCTAAAGTCAGATCACCTATTTTTTTCTCTAAGAACAAATAGGAAGCCATATTAGATTTCACCCAGTTTTATTATGATATTTCTAGCTAAACCAATATATTTTTTGTAAATTTCTTGTAAAGAAAGTAACTCGTTCTCACTTAAATCAGATAATTTGGTGGGATTTTTTAGTTTATCTATTAAATTTAAAGTCACTTCCCCTATTTCCTTTTTCAATTCATTAGATACTATATCAATAAGACGATCCAATTCTCTCACCCTGATTGCTAAGTCTTTTGGCAAGTTTTCTATAGGTGGCACTGATATATCCAGTCTTTGTGCCAGTTTAATGAGTTCATTTAAAGTTTTTTCCCGGCTTTTTTCCATATTTTCTAACTCTCTTTGTAATTCTTTACTAATGAAGTGCAACTCGCGGTTTACAAGTCTCCAGGCTTCCCCTAATTGATCATTACTTAGATATTCTTTTAGTTGTTTAATTTTCTCAATGTAGTTTTTTCTAGTTTTTGATATTGATGAATAAGATCTAAGTTCGTAAAGAATTCTATTGCACTTTTTAATTTCGTCAATCTC
>JAGGXT010000058.1 GCA_021162905.1 Candidatus Odinarchaeota archaeon
GAATTCTACTATTTTTTAATTTCGAAAATATTTTTCATCAATCTTGTTTTTTGCGCATTTATATACTTTTTAATTATATATCATACGTATTTTAATTTAACTTGCTTTATTGAGAATATTTACACTTTTAATTGTTACAGTTGGTGTATTGCTTTTATAAGCATATAACCTACTTTGAAAAAAGAAAAACGATAAGATAAAATCAGCGCTTATAATTATATACATAAGAATTCAATTAAATTAAATGAAAATATTATTATTGCTTTTTAAGTTCATTAAGCCTTCTCTTTAATTCTTGTAACTGTTGCTCAAGGAACTGCTTTTGCTCTTCGAGGTATCTCAGTTCTTCCTCTGGAGTGAGCGTGGGAGGAGGTATAGTAGGATACATTTGTTGTGTTGTTTGTTGAGAAGCTTGAATGGGATAAGGTCTTCTATATGGATAACTTGGAAATGTGTTTCGTAGATACTGCATAAATTCATTCATTCTTCCTGTACTCATTAACCATTGAGCAAATGGAGGTAAACCTGTAGGTGTCACACCTATCCATCCTGGAGAATAACCAAATGCCATCCATCCAGGTATACCAGTTGCCCAGAATCGCCATCTATAACCTCTACCACGTCTGCGACCATAACCGTAACCCCACCACATAAAAATACACCTCCGTATAATTTTTTGTGCATTATCACAAAAATATTAGATTTTTGACTTATAAATTTTACTAAGTTTTCTCCGCTATAACTGTTTCTGGCATGATTATAGAGATTTTCTTAATCGCCCATAACTTTAACGTACACTTTTCTATTTCTTGGACCGTCAAATTCTAGAAATAATATTGCTTGCCATGTACCAAGCTCTAATTTCTCATCTTCGATCGAAACAACAACAGTTGGTTTTATGAGTGAAGATAAAATATGTGCATGAGCATTTTGCTCTCTTGGTATTCCCGAATATTTCTCATTATGCTTATATGACCCTTCTATGGGAACCAACTTGGTATAGGTTTTAATGATATCCTCAAAAAGAGCTGGATCTGGTTCATTTATTGTAACAGCAGCTGTTGTATGTGGAACATATATAATAGCAAACCCATTTGTAATTCCACTTTTAAGTATCTCTTTAGACACTTTATCCGTAATATCTATAACTTCTATTCGCTTCTTTGTTTGAAGTGATAGATATGTTTTTATAATCTTCATTATAATCACCATTTATCTTTGCATAATCAGAGTAAAATAAACCTTTTTAACTATAGATCATTAGAATTAGTGATATGAAAATGAACAAGATATTAATAGCGAGGGTTATATCGCATTTGACCAATGCGCCACTATTTGCATTATATGTGTCATTAATAATTTTAACTATAGAACCCACACTCTTTATGCCATTCAGTCCATTCGAGGCCTTCACTTTAGCAGTAATATTTCTCACAATACTCCCACCAGCTCCTATACCAATAACCACATTATTAGGGCATACAGATATCTTTGTTAGCCAACAAGAGAAAAGACCCTTGTTTTTTATTTTTGCCGTATCAATGCATCTATTAGGTTCAATAATATCCTTGTTTTTGGGCGCATCGCTCTTTGCACTTTTTATGCTTTCATACGCGACAGTAACAACTTCGCTTTTGATAATTAATTTTAAAACAAAGGTTAGTGTGCATACAGCAGGAGTTACAGGTCCTCTAACCTATGTAGTCTATTTTTTAGGAATAGAGTATGCAATTTTATATCTCTTAGTAATTCCAGTTATATGGGCAAGATATACCCTAAGGGCACACACAATTGCTCAACTTACTCTTGGTGTAATAGATTCAATAGTAGTAACATTTGTTACATGTACATTGTGGACAGTTATTATACCCTAACTTAACAGGTTAAGTGAAGTGCTGCAACTACTTTCGTTTTCTCAGCTATTTCATTATATTTTTTGACGGCTTCAGATGTTTTTAGAACCATCAGCTCAATACCTAACTCTTTTAATTTATTTCTTACCTCATCAGACACTTTCAATATTCCATGATAACCTGTTCCGACTATTAGAACCTCTGGCCTATAATTCAACACATCCTCTATATCTATTAAGTAGAGACGATGCCCCTCCTTTCTCCACCAGTCAGCTTTCACTTTATCTGGAAAAATAATCACATCATGATTATATTCTTTACCATCTATTACTATCCTTCCAAAATCATAATATTCTATTTTTGGAGGCATTAATTAAACCACCCTACTAAAATCTCTCTTGAATTTATAATTTATACCTTAAATTATTAATTCATTAATAATTGATTATTAATAATATATAAAAAGAGTTAGACATTATTGCTACAGAGATGCCATAAGTCTTTCCATCTTATTGCTCTCACTCTTTGCTACCCACAATGAAATTATGAAAGATGAAAACAATAGTGCACCACCAAACGTTTTTCCGAGAAACGCTATTATACTTAATGGAGATACTACTAATCCATAGATTGATAGCAGAAATGAAACTACCAATATAAACATACGAGGCACAGATACTTTTATTTTATACTTCTTTTTTATTCTAAGGAGAAAGAAAGTCCCAAAAATTCCAAAAGCGGCTGTTGAAAAACCTATGCTTGATGCGGTAATCGATAATACTATTTCAAAATTTAGTAAAGTTGCACCGAAGGCAGCAAATCCAATGCCAAGTAATAGTCCTATAAATGCCATTATCGATGAGGATATTCCGAATGCAGGCTTTCGCTCCTTTTTCTTTTTCCGTTTAGGCTTTTTTATGACTTTTCTAAGAGCTGCTAAATCCTTTATTTTTTTAAGTTCCTCTTGTTCAGGAGGGACCCCTTCTTTAGTTGCAGCTGCTCTAGTTGATGATATAATGCCAGCCGACATTAAAGACGTCCCAAATATGACAAAAACAGCAGCTGCAACCGTTGACAGTGAAAGAGCTTGTATATTTTCAAATACTATGCTAGGCATCGTATTTAGCACGGATGAATCGATCCTTACAAATTTAAGCTCATAATTGCCATTTGAAACAACTTCTATTGATATCCATAGATTATCTTCCGAAAACTCACATCCTACATAATAAAATGCATCATAGGCCTTAACAAAGGAAGATAACATTGACTTAGTAATATTAAGAACAAATGTAGATTTTTGAGATGTGATTTTCAATACTCTTCCTAGATTATCAACAGCCCACACGGCATCATATTTATATGCCAAATCGTAAATGGCATATTTCGTTAGGCTAATAGTTTGTGGTATTGTAATTTTGGAGACTATATCTTCCGTTGATGTTGATATTGATATTTTAAGTATGATTGCGGAGGTATTATTTTTTGAGAAAGCATAGAAATCACCATTGGGATCTATAGTCAGACCCATTAGATTAGTATGTGTAAGCCAACTAAGAGAGGTATTCGAAATTATATTACCATTTTTGTCAACCTTTATTATAAAATAACTATTATCTAGAGAGTAAAGTATATAGTAGTATCCACTGTCATATGC
>JAGGXT010000219.1 GCA_021162905.1 Candidatus Odinarchaeota archaeon
ATTGCTATGGTTTATTATTCCAATATTAATCATAACATTACAAGGACTTAGGGCAAAGTATCGAGCTTGGATTGAAGCTAGACGGTTAAAAGAGATTGAAAACAGTCCATAGACAAGTAAATTCTATTTACCCAAAAATTTATAATTAACCAGCTAAATAAATTTTGGTTAATGTTTTAAGAGGGAAATAACATGCCATTAGAGTTTGATAATCTTCAGCGAGCTCTTGAGGATTTTGTATATACATATGGCTTTCTAGCAAGTGTCGTTTCAACCAGCGATGGACTTGTAGTGGCTTCTGCTATTAAGGAAGGTCTAGATCAAAATCTCGCTGCAGCTTTATCCGCGTTGGTCGACCAAACTATTGATAGAGTGAAAAATGATCTTAGATTAGGTAACGTTAAGCACTTTTTAATTTAAGCAGAATTAGGAACTTTAATTTTTAAAAAGATAGTCATTAATGAAGAACCTATATTATTAACAGTTCTAGCTCCTAAAAGTATGCGCTACTTTAAAAGAAAATTAAATAGAATTTCTAAATCTATTGTTAATTTTTTATCGCCATAGTGATGGATAATGATTTTTTCTCCGAGATTGAATCTTTTCCTTAAATTATTATTTTCTGAGAATAATAGTACAGATTATCCGTTGTTTCTTTCATTCAAGGCTCTTTCTAATTTTTTTGATGAGAATGACTTAAAGAAAATTAAAAATGACTTAGAAACTATTTCTGATGGCCGTATTAAAGTATCTCTACGTGATGATGGTTTTTATCTATTTTATCCCTTCTTTGATATGGTATTTCTTCTTCTTGAGAAAGGCTATTCCTATACTGAGATATCATATATGTTAGATTGGCGCGATTTTGAAAGATATGTAGCTAATATCTTTAGGAAGATGGGTTTTGAAATAATTCTAAATTTTCATTTTTCCTATAACAGAGTTAGAAGAGAGATCGACATTCTTGCACAAATAGACAATATACTATTATGCATCGATGCCAAACATTGGAAGAAAGGCATGTCAGAATCAAAATTAAAATTTCTTGCAGCTCAGCAGAAAGAACGCTGTATCTTCCTAGCTGAATATATTCGTAAATGTGAAAATGTAGGCCCTATACTTTCATTTCCGCTAAATCATACACATTCAATACATATTTTCCCTTTAATTATAACTTTATATAGGACAAAATATTGTGTAATTGAAAAGATTCCAATAATTTCTGCAAATCTTTTAAAACAATTTCTTACCTGGTTTGATGTTAATAAATATTCTCTCTGGCACATATCTGTAATGACCGATAAGAGCCTAAAATAATTGGTGATTATGATGACAAATATTAGTGATTTAGAAATTCAGCTTGGACGAATGCCAGTAAAAATTGCTGCTATCATGTCAGAAGCTAAAACCCAAATATATAATGCTATGAGAGTGCTTTTAAAAGAATATACATCTAGCCAAGAAAATCTGTACCTTCAAAAAGAGCAAATAGATAAATGTCAACATTTCTTAGATAGCATCATCGAGATTATAAATAAAACATTAGATAATACTACAATTCAGATAGTTACTTTAGTCCAAAGTTCTAATAGCAGAGTGATAGAAATTTTTAATCAACTATCAAGTTATAAATCGGTTGAAGAGTTATTTGAGAAATTAAATAGAGAGATAAAAGAATGCAAAATTGAAAACGAGAGGCTAAGGGGGCTTCTCATTCAAAAATCTGACTTTTTTAAAATATTATCTATAGTTGAGGAGAGAAAGAGTTTAACAAAATCAGAGTTGTTGACCATTACAGGCTTGTCTAATAAGAAAATATCTAGAGTTTTAAAAGAACTAGAAGGAGAAGGGTATATTAAAATAGATAAATCACGCAGACCTTACCGTATTATATTTTTAAAGTCTCCTTGGAGGATTTAGTATGAAAATAGGTATTATATATAAGGTCCTTGATTTTAAGGAAACTCCTTGGCCTATAGAACAACTTAAGAAATCAATATTTCGTCAAGGTCACACACCTCTTATTATTGACATTAATAGAATATACTCCTATATTGGATTTGAAAAACATGGTGTTTGGTACGGCGAAATAAACTTATCAAAAGAACTTTCTGGTGGGTTTTTGAGATCCTTTGGGCGTGGAAGTTGTGATGCTATAACGTATAGAATTAGTGCCATGGAACAATTAGAAGTAGATGGTGTTTACTTAATGAACTCTACATATAATTTTAGAAAGGCTAAGGATAAATATGCAGCTCTCTTTCATCTATACTCTCATGGAATTCCTGTTCCTAGGACTTTCATTACAAGAGATTTTGATTCTGCAATATGTGCTATCCAGTCAGAGTTTAAAGACTTTGTTATAAAACCTCTTATTGGTTCTCGTGGATTAGGTAGTCTTCATATTTCAAATTTTGACCTAGCTTATGAGGCAATAAAAACTCTAGATAAACTTAATAAGGTATTCTACATTCAAGAGTTTATTGACAAGCCGGAATGTGACATTCGAGTGTTAGTATTAGGCGACCAAGTTGTAAACGGTATGTATCGTGTTGCATCAAGTGACTCTTGGAAAACTAACATTTCCCTGGGGGCTGAACCTAAACCCCTAAAAATTACAGCAGAACTTGAAGAATTAGCCATAAAAGCAACAAAAATTTTAGGTTTGGATTATGCAGGTGTTGATATTATTGAAACAAAAAATAGTGGTTATCTAGTACTTGAAGTTAATGCGGCTCCATCGTGGGAGGGATTACAAAAAGTAACTCCCTTTTCTATTTCGGATAAAATTGTTAATTACTTGTTAGATAAATTAAAAAGATAAATCTAATATATTCTAGCAATACACATTTCACAATAGGTGGTTTGATGTCTAAAAAAATCAGAATCAGAGGGATTCTCTCACGGAAAAGAAAGGTTGCACTGTTCGTAGATGGTCCAAACATTTTAAGAAAAGACTTTAATATTCGTCTTGAAGATCTATTGGAGTTAGCTTCTAAATATGGAAAGGTTAGCATTGCCAAGGTTTATCTTAATCCTCATGCTCCGAAAAAACTTACTGAAGCTATTTCAAATAGCGGATTAACTCCTGAAATCGTTACAAGCGATATTCATATAAAAATGGCTGTTGATGCAATTTCTTTGATCCTAAAAGGGAAAATTGACATATTAACTATTGCTAGTAGGCATGCAAGATGCGTACCTATATTAAGACGAGCGAAAGAGCTTGGTATTGAGACTGTTGTTATTGGTTTTAATCCAGGATTTAGTGTAGCACTTAAGAACACAGCGGATCATTCTGAAGAATTAAAGATATCTCCCCCCTCACCTCATAACATCCATCAGAAGTAAACATTATATTAGTAAGAGCTAAACAGAAATGTTATATAAGAAGATAAAAAACAGGAAATAAAATTCATTATTACTCTCCCTTTAATATGATTCTTGCATCTACCACCTTTATTCCGTTTCTATAAGTCATGATTGGGTTTAAGTCCAATTCTTTTATTTCTTGATTCTCATAAAGTAATTTGCCCACATTAACTAGTGCCTTTTTAATTTCTTCGATATCTACAGGCTCGGCTCCTCTATATCCAGTTAGTAATTTGTAGCCCTTTATCTCTTTTATCATTTCATCAGCTTCTCTTTCGTCTATCGGTGCCAGCCTGAATGTGACATCTTTTAAGAGTTCGACCCATATTCCGCCTAAACCGAACATTATAACTGGTCCAAAAAACTGATCAAATAATCCACCAATTATTACTTCTAGTCCGTCTGGAGCAAATTCTTGTACTACAACACCTTCTATACGTGCATTAGGTACTCTGCTTTTTACATTATTCATTATCTCTTCATAGGCTTTCCTTAATTCCTCCTCGTTTTTCAAGTTTACTTTTACTCCTCCTACATCACTTTTGTGAAGGATATCAGGAGAAAATATTTTCAGCACTACTGGAAAGCCTATCTCTTTTGCTTTTTCAATGGCCTCATCAACGTCTCTTGCAACATCAACTTTTACAACAGGAATATTATATGCAGCAACAATTTTTTTAGATTCTATCTCATTAAGATAAATCCTACCCTCTTTTTTTGCTTTTTCAATAATATTTCTCACAGTATCGATATCTGCATGCATTCTCAAAACCTCTTGACATTTTTCATACTTACAAAAATTGATTTAATAATTAAGTATTACGAAATTTTAGCGTAAAATAATTCATTAAAAGTAAAAATAGTTCAATTTATCCAATAAATTAAAATGAAAAACATAAGCATAGTATACAATTTTAAATATCTTAACGCGCCAGAAAAGGGGCTATCAGCTATTTTTATTTCAGAATTGACATGATACTTAAGATCATTGTATTTCTAAATTTAGTGGATTAAATATCGCATAAAATTTAAAATACAAAAGAAAGGGAGTATTATATGGAGGTATTAGTTTGCATTTAGAGAAATTTGATGAATCTATCAGGAAAAAGCTTCAATCGATTCTAAGAAAGATAGAAACTGAAACAGACTTATACGAAGTGTCTATCATAACTCGAGATGGTATTTGCATCGCTAATGCGACATCATCAACAATAGATGCTAACGAGATCTCTGCAGCAGTGGCAGCTATGTTAAACATAGCTCAGGACACCTCTAAGCGTATGGAACAAGGTAGATTAATACAAGTCGTGGTTCGGGGAGAGAAAGGGTTTACTATAATTACTCGTGTTAGTCCTGAACTTGTCCTAGCAGCGTCTAGTAGGTCTCAATATAAACTAGGTCTCTATTTGAGGATGTTGGTTAACTATGCATATGAAATAGCCTCATTACTTCATAGAGTTTCTACAGAGGCTGTAACTCCAATAACTGCTGTATCATCCAAGCCAATAAAAGAGACACAACCATTATTTGCAAGTATAGAAAAAGAAGCTCCCAAGACAACAAAACCCGTAAGCTCTGGACTTTTTGATAGCCTAGGAGGGGCTTCTGAAGCAGAGGAAATTCCTATGCCTGATTCAGAAGTGGTAACAATTAAAGACACTCACGAAGTAGAAACAGTAAAACTTCCAGAGCAACCTTTACAAACAGAACCCGTATCTCCTGTAGAGAAACATTCAGTCACCATAGAACGACCTATGACTGTTAAGCCCGTGAAAAAAGAGGCTCGTGCAGCTCCTAGTGTTGATGAAGAGGAAAGAAAAGCAATCTTGGAAGCTTTAAGAATTATAGGTATGATTGGTAAAAAGAAGAGTTGATAATAGTTTGGTTCTTAGTTAGAAAATGAATAACTATTTTTAGATGATGAAATAATTGAACACAAAATGTTAAAACAAATATAACGCAAAAGTTATTATAAGGATTAGTAAAAAATGGAATTATATATTTACGCATGGAGATTCTCAGTTGTCATATAAGGTTGGTGATATTATGGTTGAGGACCCAAAAATACTAAAAACTGGCACTACCACGGTAGGTATTATTGCAAAAGAAGGAGTTATTCTTGCAACAGAATCTCAAGCCACTATGGGCTATCTTATTGCAACAACAAAAGCACCAAAGATATATGAAATTACTCCTATGATTGCTATGACAATCTCAGGATCGGTTGCTGATTGCCAACAAATAGTTCGTGTAGTTCGTGCTAATGCAAGATTACACGAATTAGAAAGTGGTGCCAAAATCCCAGTTAGATCTGTTGCTAGGCTTACAGCAAATATACTTTTTCAAAATAGATTGTTTCCCTACATTTCGCAACTTCTAATTGGTGGTATTGACGAGGCAGGACCACACTTATATTCTTTGGATCCCTTAGGAAGTTTATTAGAGGAGTCCGAGTTTGCATCTACAGGATCAGGGTCTGTAATCGCTTATGGCGTACTAGAATCTGATTATAAGAAAGACATGTCAATTGATGAAGCCATAGCTCTCGCTAAAAAAGCTATAAGTGCTGCTAGAAAAAGAGATGCTGCTAGTGGTGGAGAAATTCAAATGGTTAAAATAACAAGGAATGGTATTGAGTGGGTAAGCAAAAAATAATAATTAGTTTTTAAACATAATTTCTTTATAC
>JAGGXT010000332.1 GCA_021162905.1 Candidatus Odinarchaeota archaeon
ATCTAAGATATAGTTTATCTCTTTTATACTACTTTCTAAATCTTTAGTAAACTCATAATTTGAAAAATCACCAAGAAATAGTATTAAATTTATATTTAATCCTTGTTTTGTTACAATATCAACAACCTTATCTATCGCCGTAACATTACCGTGGGTGTCTGATAAAGCTAAAATTCTGAGCAACGTTTTTCACCTATTTGATGACATTATGTCAAGATATTTTCTTACTAAATCCTTTCCTTTCCAATTATAACATAATTCTCTCCACGAAAATCCATGTTCTAACAAAGTATTAACCATTTTATATGCAATATAATGGCCATGTCTTGGGCATATCGGAGATTTGTTTGTGAAGTGCCTTATATATGTTTCTATGCCTTTATTCCCTAAGTCATTCAAAGTAAAGTTAAGAATTTCTTCTTCATGTTCTTCACAGCACTTTATCATTTCCTTTGTTGAGAAGATTAGTTCGTGAAGCTCTTTATCAGGATAGACTAATTTCGTATATATTGCAGCCAATCCTTCAAAAAGAAGCATGTCCGCAAGATCCAGAAACTCAAAGAGCTCTTGATAATTCCTTATTTCGGGATTCTCTTCAAGAACTCTTTGAACGAAGACTTGG
This sequence comes from Candidatus Odinarchaeota archaeon, assembly GCA_021162905.1. The sequence continues at coordinate 623 of JAGGXT010000332.1, forward strand.
TGGCATATTTCATGTGCAAGTATGAGTCCGATATTATCTTTATTTACATTTTCAAGAGCTACACCTACTGCTGTCTTTTTACCAGTTGTAATGACAGTAAGAGCATTAACTTCCCAATTATCAATGAAAAGATAAATGTTTGGCTTGATTTTCATCTCTTCTGTTACCTTGTTAGCAACTTGAAGGATCACAGGATAGACATCATTTATTTTATTCTCCAGCTCAATAAAGTTGAATTTCCTAGCATTTTCTAAGAAACGAGCCTTTGCTTCATTTATGGAAATACCAAGGTAATGATTATAGAAGGCACTTAAAAAATCAGAATGTTCATAAAAATACATGTCTAATTCCTTTTTTGCCCGTGTTCTATCTCTGGTGTATAGTTTAAGAAAGTCAAGAACGTACTTATACGCATCAATAATCATGGACTGCACCTCTTTTTAAATAAAATCTTTTGATGATATTATTTCATAATTTACATTATAAAAACTTTATACTATAAAAAATATTTATCCGTGGCGTGTAAGAAATTAAAGACGACAATCTAATATTCATTTTAGTAATATCCAAATGATAAAAGTTTAAATAATCTATATCCTTTCCTTAATCTTAGTCTTATATAATGAGGGACCATTATGTGGAGTATGCTCTATTATCTCAGAAATGATCCAGAAAAGATAAAATGGTCTCTTGAAAAAAGAGGTTTGAATTCCAAGAGTGTAGATGATGCAATAAATTATGACAAATTATGGAGAAAGGAGTTGCAGAAGTTAAATGAGCTGCAAAGGAAACGTAATGAACTAAATAGGCAAATTGGTATTACGAAGGATCCAGATGAAAGAAAAAAACTAGTAGAAAAAGCAAAGCAAGTTAGCGAAGAAATTAAAAAGCAGGAAGCGATTGTTAAAAAATATCTCAACCTGCGAGACGAACTCTTACTAAGTTTTCCTAATATAGTTCATGAGAGTGTTCCAATAGGGGTTGATGAGGATGATAACGTCCCAATAAGATACTTTGGCAAACCGAAAGTGTATAAGGAGTACGTAGATACTTTCATAAAGATCACAAAAGGTTTTAATGTGGAGTATGAGGTTATTGATTGGAAACCCCTTAGTCATTATGATCTAGGTGATAGTCTCAGATTAGTAGATACTGGTAGAGCTGCTAAAGTTGCGGGCTCTCGTTTCTTTTATATATTAGATGATCTTGTTTGGTTAGATCTTGCACTCATAATGTTTGCGGTTGATGAACTTTCTAAACGAGGTTTTCATTTACTTCAACCACCGTATATGTTAAAATATAAACCATATAGTGGAGTGACAAGTCTTAAAGATTTTGAAGATGCTTTATATAAGATTGAGGAGGAGGACTTGTATTTAATTGCAACATCCGAACATCCAATAGCAGCAAGGTTTATGAATGAGACACTTGAGATCAATGATTTACCTTTATTATATCTTGGGATTAGTCCATGCTTTAGAAAGGAGGCAGGGGCTCACGGTAAAGACACTAAAGGAATTTTCAGGGTCCATCAATTTCATAAGGTTGAGCAATTTGTTTTTACACTTCCAGAAAACTCATGGGAATGGCATGAGAAGCTTATTCACAATGCTGAGGAGTTGTTTAAAAAACTAGAAATTCCATTTAGAGTTATAAGTTTATGTACTGGAGATTTGAGCGTGGTTTCTGCTAAGACTTATGACATTGAAACATGGATGCCGGGGCAAGGAAAATTCAGAGAAATGGTATCTTGTAGTAATTGTACAGATTATCAATCATATAGATTAAATATACGTTTTGCCGAAAAAAGAGGATATCCGAGCAAAGGATTTGTTCATACATTAAACTCAACAGCTATTGCAACAACACGAGCGATTACTGCAATCCTTGAAAACTATCAAGAACCAGATGGAACGGTAAAGATTCCCAAAGTGTTAAATAAGTATTTAGAAATATTTGATGCTGCCCCAAAAGATGAAATAAAACCAGTTAGCAAATTTACCTAATAGCTTTTTTCTTCGTTTACACCTATGCGTTGTATTTTTAACTGTTGAAATTCTATATCCTCTTCTTGTTCGACCATTCTTAATAGTCTTATCTGATGAAATGTTTCATGCAGGCAGTAAACTATTTTTAATAATTCCTGGTCAGATAACATAGTGGCTTTAGGTTCGGGTGGGAATGTTACATGTTTACACGCTTTCTTATTTACTCGTGTTGCTTTTGTCTTTTTTACTTTTGCTAAATACCTGTTATACATTGAAATTGTTACACTTTCAATAGAGAGATAGGGTACCAAGAATAACCAATCTAAATAATTACAAAGAAAACATATTAAACCTCTTAGGTCATTATATTTTATGAGTTTAACATAGCGCACTTTTAGATTATTAAGTTCTTGTTCAATTTTCATTTTAAACATAACACCTTTTTTAGTTACATGTGATAAGCTACTTATGATCTTATACGCAATTGCTATAGATAAGAACGTGCTAAATAATATAGGTCCTCCACCCGCAATATAAAAAATAAGTGACCCAAGGGAGAATATACTAAAAGGCATAGCTATCAGGTAAAGATAGCGCATATAATAAGCTGTGATTTTCTCCGGATCGGCATAGTATATCTTCTCTTTCAGTGCAATTTGTTTAATATCATAGAGGATTCCCTCAAATAAATGCAAGTGCGTTAATATTGATCTTATCGGAATTTTTGTGCCATCTGGAGATAATTTAGCTACAGCTAGCAAGAATTCCAGTTCATAATCAAGAAGTTCTGAACTTTTTCTTTCGAAAATTGCTTTTTTGCCTTTTTTGGTAATTAATAAAGTTGGATCATTTGGATCTAATCTAAGTCTGAAAAATTCCTTTCTTATTAGTGTTTTCATTATTATTATGATTATATTCTCGTCAACTTTCTCCTTTAAGATAGCATATGCAAATCCAGGATCTATATCACTGAGAGAAGGCAAAGGATCCTTTGCTTTCTCATATTCTTTTACGGCAACCTTAGGGTCTCTGCCCCTAATAATCCATAATATTCCAGCACAGCCATCTACTATAAGAAAAACAAGTAATGAAATAATAATGCTGTTCTTATTTACAAATAATCTTAGTGTGATTGGCGTATCTTGAAACTTGGGCGTTTCAACCCTAATATGCCATCCACTTTCTTTCTCAATTTTAGCTGTAGCTACTTTTAAGATGATGAAGTCTTCACTTTTTTCAAAACTAGCATCTCCATCTACTGTGTATGTTATCTCACTAAGGTTAAGGATTGGTGGTAAGTATATATATGCATGGGCATTGTAAATTGTTAACTCAAAATCTTCACTTACTATGGAATAGTCAATAATATTTTTTCCATTAGCTTCATTAACCAGATTAAGAATTGCAAAAGCAATTGAAAAATTTAGGACAACTGGAGTATCCTCACCAACTATAAAGCTCTCGAAAAACCAAATTATTTTTATCCTTCCAAAATTTTGTTCAACATAAAATGTTCCAGGAAACCTATTTATGTTTTCTTCATAAATTACACCTAAGCTATCAGTAATTGAGATATTAGTTATACCATCAAAATTATCCCAATCTATAATAAGTTCCAGTTTGTAGTATTCACCACTATAGAAGATATATGATAGGTTGTATACAACGAAGACATTTGGAGAATTCTCATTAATATATAGAAAAACATCTAATTGCTGGATCTCGTAAGGTCTTTTAGGTTCATTATTTGAATAGATTTCTACTTCTGATATCTTATTAACACATGGACAAATTAAGATGGCAAATAATATTATCATTAAAATTATCTTTTTCATTTTTATCACTCGCACGTGAGTCTTTTTATTTTTTAGTAGCAACTTTAAGAACTATTTTGGGATATTGTACTTCTTTCTTTAGAAATTATCAGACTCTCGGGATTTTCTTCAATAACTCTGTTTATCGTGACGCGGCATATGGTTTCAAGTTCTTTAATTATTTGCATAGTTCTATTATTTAGAACTATCACTTTCGAGGCAATATCCACATCTCTACATGTTTCACTAAGTAAATCTCTCACAAAGCTTACTTCCTTATTCTCAAATTCCAATATCATATCTAATGCGTAATTAGCTTTTAGTAAACTTTTTCTTTGAAATGCTTCAAAAACAAGCTTTGTTATATCACTAAGATTTATCAATGTTTCCTTTATTTTTTCATAAAATGTATTCTGGCTTTCAAGAATGATAAATATTTCGGCTATTAAACTTGATAGTTCATTCAAGGCGTTTCCAATTATCTTAATAGAGTTAAATATTGCTCTATTTCCAAGGAGATGAATGGTTGATTCGATTTCAGCAGCTCTTGCTACAGACCAATCAATCTGCGACATTACCATCTGTCTAATTCCCAAGCAGAAAAACCTATCAATCTCTGTTTTTATGTTTTTTAGGTCTTTAAGCAATGTGGGATTTTTCTCCTCAACGGTTCTCATTAAGAGATCTATCACTGAGAGAACATTGTCCATTATCCTTTTCATCAGTTTATTCATAGGAAATCTCTTTACATCTATAAAACATTGTAGTATAATACTTTTCTCATTCTGCTCTAGAATTCCAACTCCAGTATGCTCTGATATCGTTCTTCGAACACCTTCTAGGATTTGTCCATTTATTTTTCCTTTGATAACTTTTATGGTAATTCTATCATAGCCCAGTATATAACAACTTGTAATTAACCTCTCTATCAAGTTAGAATTTATCTCTTGATCGATTTCTATCGTATATGTATTTTGTGTACTTCTTTCATGTCTTATATCTTGAGGGATTATTTTCAAGTAGCCACTTTCATCTATGTCTACGTAGACCATATCGCCCCGCTTTAGTCTATATCTATCAGCCCATTTTTTAGGTATAGAAACAACTAAGGTAGTATTTCCCAGTCTCTGTAATTTTCTAGCCTCAGGCATCTTTTTACAAACTCCTCTACCAATTGTTATTTTTAACTCTACAATGATGTAAATGTCTTTAGTATTTATCATTTATGCTTCAAACTGCTATAATTATAAAATATCTAAAAGGACATAAAAAGGTAAAGAATGCACAGAAAAATAG
>JAGGXT010000202.1 GCA_021162905.1 Candidatus Odinarchaeota archaeon
AATCAACCCCAGAACCAGATTGGCCACCCGATGACGATTGGCCTTGGCCAATTGATGGATAGCGGGTCATCGGGTCGGGGCATATGCCCCGTGTGAGGCACGCTCAAGCTGCCTCACCCCTCGCCATTTTTATTTTTATTTTTTGAATATTTATAAGTTATTAATTCATAAGGATGTTTTGTGAAGTATCATGAGTATTGTTAATCAAATAAAAGATATCTTAGAAGAAGAAATTTTGAAATGCAGAGAATATTTAGGGATTAGACGAGAGCTGGATATTAGCACAATTAAGATAGCTATAGGAGCTGCAGAAAAACCAGATGACAATATATTAGTTATTCCTGAATTATTTTTGCAAGATGATGATCTACTAAGAGCTGCAATTCGCTTTTTTGTATTCAAATTATTTATGCCACCCAATCTTAAAGATGTAGAAGAATCGGATGATTTAGCAATGCTATATGCATACATCGGAGTTGAAAATAATGAAGAAGTAAGAAAACTTTGGATTGAACTTTGGAAAGCTAAGTCTCCAGAAAAAACATTTTGTGGTAAGTTTGTCTATAGACCCGTAAAAGGATTTATAGATTTTAACGTTGTCAGTAATGGAAAATTTTTATCTGAGATAATGTCTCTTTTTTGGAGACTAAACAGGTATAGAGAAAAAATAGATTTCGAAAAATATGCGCTAATCCTTGAAGAATATATGACCACATATGCCACTAAATTCTCAGATACAGATAAATTAATACTGGAGTATATTCTCAGATTTCAACCAAGTAAAAGTTCGCAAATTGCCAAGGCGCTGAAGATAAAGGAAGCTACCCTCTCTAATCACATTAATTCTCTTAGACGACGCTATATCCTTATATGGAAAGATACAATTAATTTTTGGTTGATCGGGCTATCTACATATTTGGTGTTCTTTGAATCAGGTGGAAATTGGAGTGAAATCATTGGTGTATTAAAGAAGCACCCGTACTTTTGTAATGCTCATGAAATACCTTATGGTCCAAACCCCGCTCTATTGGTTTTTCTCGGCCCACACACAAATACATACTACTCAATATTAGATAGATTTGCTAGTAAACTGTCGAAGCAGCTAGGATCAGTATCTTATAGAATAATGAGAATAGATGGTTTTGATGTGAGGTATATTAATGTTCGTCTTTATGATAATCGAAACGGAAGATGGAATATTCCATGGTACAGCTGGGGAGTCTTTCTCAAAAGGATAATGGAAGAGGGGCCCGTAGATAACTTACATACGTTAAGTAAGGTTTCACCTCAAGTTATAAAAAATCTCGATGAAAAGGATTTAGAAATCCTAGAATACGTTTGGGATAAGAAGGAAATATCTTTCATAGATCTAAGAAAAAAGCTTAGAATTGGTGCAAATAGACTCAGCGAGAAACTCAAATTTTTCAGAGAAAATAAAGTTATTGTAAGAAGAGCCAGCGCGGGAATGTTGGGTCTTGTAGAAAGTGCACTAATAGTTGGCGATTTTGATGAGGATGAAGCATTACGTCTTGCTTCAGCTTTAAATGAATTACCACGAGTGACTACTTCGTGGAGTAGAAGTAGTGAGTGCATTGCATCATTAATAAACTTGCCTCCTGGAGGATCTAGAGGTTTTTTAAATGCCATTAAACTATTCTATCCAAGTCTTTTTGATAAGAGAATCTATGTTGGAGATTTAGCTTATGGAGTTTATTGGAAATTCAGGAAAGACCTATTTGACATAGAAAAGCAATCCTGGAAACACTTAGAAATAGAGATTTAACTATTACTCTGGAACTTCTCGAAATACACCTTCTTAAGGTACTCTTTGATTAGTTCATTTTTGAACTTTATTCTATAGTATGTAGCACGTCCCACTGCTTTTTTTGGCTTTTTAACTTCAATTAAATCCCATAAAAGCAACTTCTTTAGGGGGCTGACCGTAGTAGAAGTACCAAATATTATGTTTTTCTTTATACCCGTAAGAATTTGAATTTTATTTGTAGAGAGCCACCCAGCATCCTTAAGACTCATGATAGGTCTTCTAGATTTCATGATAGAAATTACATCCTCAATGTATTTTTCAGCAAGTACATCAATAACCTTTAGTTCATTTTCCTCAAGCCGAGCATTATACGTTTTTATAATCATTTGAATTACATCTTCTTTCTCTTTCTCTTGCCTTAAAAGCCCAAGCATAGCATTTACTTTTGGAATCTTCCTTTTATAGAAATACTCAAAAATCTCTATAAATTCACTTGCGGGAAATCTGGAAATCGCGAGTTTTATGTCATTTAGCAAGTTGTCATACAAACTCTGTATCTCATAAATTTCTACAAAGCTCTTATAAGTTTTCAGAAGCAATGAGGACTGAAATATATCCAGCGACTTATCGAGAAATACATATGGATTCAACGATTGAAATACCATATTAAGAACTTCAATTTTTGTTTTGTAATCTGACACAATTAGAAGCTCTGAAAGATTATTTTTAATCTCACTCAGCAAGAAGCTCTGCTGAATAACTATGTTTTGAATGAATGACAGCCTCTCTCTAAAACGCTTTCTCTTCCAAATCAGTTGCTTCCCCTCTAGTGTTGGCACGATATACGATATACCACCTCTGCACAATATAATTACGTCACCCTTTCTATTCCCAATTCTTTTTAAACGAGTTGGCCAAACAGCCCGTGTTCTCCAATTGGCGTCCTTAATACAAACACCTTTCAAAAAGGATCCTACGTCTCCTACAGACGCTATACTCTTTGAGTTAAATCCAACAATAAAGTAAGGAGTAAGAAAATTAGTAATAAGATCATCTTGGGAGGTCATCTTTTGAAGAAAATGTCGTGTGATATTTATGGCAACACTCTGCAAAGTACTTTTTTTACCACCAAAACTAAACTCTGGCACTTTTTTGTTAGTAAGAATCGAAAAAAGAGTTGTTTCGCTTACATGAAACTCCCCACTAAAAACAACAAAGATAAAACCAGCTGGGGAGAAAAGTAAATCAACAGATAGCCTAAATCGATTCCCATCAAAATATCCCTTCACTCTTCCTCCTACGTCTTCCCGTAATAGAGCTATGTCTAAAAGATTCAAAATAGCCTTTTTATGAAGAGTTAACATCCTCTGGTAAATCAAATACAAAATCTTTCTCTTAAAAATCGTCGGACATATAGTGCCCGACGTAGAATCTGGCTCTTCTTCTTGAAAGAAATTGCATAAAGCATTCATTGCATCATATAATACTTTTTGTTTTACCTTGAATGAAAACTCATGAGGAAGAAAAAATGGAAAAACCAGCCTTAAAAACCCTTGCAACATCCTCTCATCACCAGTCAATAAAATATATACTAAGTTAGAAGTTACTTGTAATGTTTCTATATCAAATTTGGAATTCCTTATATATTTATTCTCCCCGCGAAATTTCCAACATCACAATGTTATATATTTTATGCTCATAAAATATCATGTATCAGAATTCGCTTATTTCCGCAAATGAAAAAATATGAACACCTTTAGATAAGTTTATCACGAGGAAAACTAACATTTTTTGTCATAGCCGTTTTAAAATCCTTTATTTTCAAAATAAAGGATAAAGAATTCGTCGGATATCTCCTAGGGGATCACAGTGTTATAGGGATCTTGGAACCCTTATAAGCGAAAAAGGGAAGGAAAAAGCTTATTTACCCGAAAAAAGAAATAAACAACGCCTGTCTCAATAAGACTAGTGTAGAATTGAAAGGCAGTTTTCTGGAGCAACTATCTTGGAGCTTATGTGGTCTCAATAAGACTAGTGTAGAATTGAAAGGCTTGGATTTGGAACAATTATTTTGGAGACTATATGGTGTCTCAATAAGACTAGTGTAGAATTGAAAGTTGTATGACTTTTTAGTGGTTCTAAGTGATGAGACAAGGTCTCAATAAGACTAGTGTAGAATTGAAAGAAAAGCAAAAAGGGTCTCAGAGAACTTTAAACTTCATTGTCTCAATAAGACTAGTGTAGAATTGAAAGTTCTTATTCTTCAATATGTCAATATTCCGCAATATTAGTCTCAATAAGACTAGTGTAGAATTGAAAGAGATTAGCCTAAATATCCAAGCAATTACATCTACGATGTCTCAATAAGACTAGTGTAGAA
>JAGGXT010000285.1 GCA_021162905.1 Candidatus Odinarchaeota archaeon
AATTATTATATTTTACTATCTGACAATTAGAAAGACACAAAACAATACAAATTATCATATTTTAATTTTATTGCTTTAGCCTTTTAAGGAGGAAATTATATGAAAGAGAAAATTACAAGTGCAGAGGTTGTTAAAACAGCATCAGGAAGACAATATCATATAAATGTAGCACCTGGGGAATTAGCAGAGTATATTATACTTGTAGGAGACCCTGCTAGGGCTCATAAAGTTGCAAAATTCTTTGACAAAATTGAATTTAACACTCAAAATCGAGAGTTTATAACTTATACTGGGTATGTGGATAATATAAGGATGTCAGTCATGTCAACAGGTATTGGACAGGATAACATTGAGATCGTTTTTATTGAAACGATACAAGTTGTTGAGAATCCCACATTTATTAGAGTTGGTAGTTGTGGAAGTTTGCAAGAACAAATAAATTGTGGTGATTTAGTTATTTCTACGGGTTCTGTCAGACTTGAGAATACATCACTTTTCTTTGTTCCAGAGGGTTACCCAGCGGTAGCAAATTATGAGGTTATAATTTCATTAATAGAGGCTGCAGAGAAATTAGGGTATAGATATCATGTAGGTCTTACTGCAAGTGCCTCTGGTTTTTATGGTGCCCAAGGTAGAAATATACCAGGCTTTCGCCTTAGATATCCAAACCTTGTAGAAGAACTTAAAGAGCTTAATGTTGTAAACTTTGAGATGGAAAGTAGCGCTCTCTTTACATTGTCAAATATTAAGGGTATAAGAGCTGGCATGGTTTGCGCTGTATATGCAAATAGGCCTAAAAATGAGTTTATAGGCCCTGAAGAAAAAGTGATTGCTGAAGAAAAAGCAATAAAAACGGGGATTGAAGCTTTTAGGATACTTGATAAGATTGATAAGGCAAAGAAAAAGAATAATAAAAAATACTGGCATTTAGGACTAAAGTTAAAATAATTACGAGAGAATTGATAAAATGATAACCACTAGAATAAACTTTTCTTTATTACAGCTTTTATTAGGAAAAAAGGGATTAGATGATGTTATTTATGAAATAGAAAAACATGCTGAATATAGCGAATACTATAAAGCTGTATATAACATTCTTCTATTACTAAAAGAGGGTAACGTAAAACAGCTGTTTGATTCAGCAGTCTCCCTTTTTTATTCCACAAAATTTGATAACGTAACTGATATAACTAGTGATGACAATATTCCATTTCTCTTATCGCTTGAAATCGTTTTATCATACATAAATGCCCTTGATCACCTTACCCCTATGAAAAAAGAAAAATTACTAAATGATATATTACATGGAATAGACAGAGGATATAATATTTGGATAGGACTTAGAGAGAGAAAACGTGCAAATAATTTACAGAAGATGAAAGGATATATCTATGGGATACTTGGCATAGAACTTATGAAAAAAGAAAAATATGACCTAGCGGCTGACTATTTTATAAGGGCATTACAAATACATAAGGCATTCAAACAAAGAGACCTAGAAAGGATCGACTTTTTTAATCTCGGAATATGTATGTTAGAGACAAGAAGATATGAGGAAGGTATTCATTTTCTTAAAAAAGTGGTCTTGGACGAGAATGATTTAACAGCTAAAAAATATTTGGGAATTGGCTATCTCTTAAAGAAAGACTATATACAAGCGAACGAAATCTTTTCGGAGTTATATTATAAAGCTAATTTAAAGACACCAGAAATAGTTTATTATTTGACCTTAGTAAATTTTGCTGGCTTTTTAGAAAATAAAATTCCTGAGGGAGATAAGGAGGGACAAAAATTTTATAAGCTTTTACTTTCAATGGGGCCTCTTTGGACTGTCAGCGCTCACCTAATTCGGGGTATGTATTATGCAATACAAGAAGACTACAGTTCAGCTGCAAGTGAATTTATAGACGCACTAAGTATAATAACAGACTATCTGAAAATCAAGAGAAAAAAATAACTTAATTTAACTATTATACATAATAAAAAGAGAAAAAAAGAACGCTTTACATAAATAGCATTATTATTGGGTTTAGGAACAATACTGCTAACGTCAAAGCTATTATGTTTATTAACTTGACTAAGATATGCAATGATGGACCGCTAGTGTCCTTTAGTGGGTCGCCTACTGTATCGCCAACAACTGCAGCTTTGTGCGTATCGCTTCCTTTTCCGCCAAAGACTCCCGTTTCTATATATTTCTTAGCATTATCCCAAGCTCCACCTGCATTAAACATGAAAATAGCTAAGATTACTCCAGATACTGTTGCTGATAAAAGAAAAGCGCCCAATGTTTCTACGCCAAATAATATACCAACAATTATTGGGCTAATTATGCCTATAGCGCCTGGAATTAGCATGCCTTTTATTCCTGATTTGGTAGCTATATCAACTGCTATGTCATATTCTGGTTTTGCAGTACCTTCTCTTAGCCCAGGTATTTCTCTAAACTGCCTCCTTACTTCTTCTACTATTTTATGTGCAGCAACTCCTACAGCCTCTATAGCATATGCTGAGAATATATATGGAACTATACCTCCCAAGAAAAGACCAAGTATTATTAAAGGCGATGCAAGATTTATGCTGAATCCAGGAACTCTAGAGGAAACGAGTTCAAGATAAGATGCAAAAAGCACGAATGCTGAAAGTGTTGCACATCCCATAGCATACCCTTTGGTTATTGCTTTTGTTGTATTGCCTATTGAATCCAGCATGTCTGTTATTCTGCGTACATCCTCTCCAAGACCAGCCATTTCTGCAATGCCACCAGCATTATCTGTAATAGGTCCAAATGTATCAGAAGACATTATAATGCCGGTCATCGAGAGCATTCCTAGTGTTGCCATAGCAATACCATAAAATCCTAGTTTATGATCCACTAGCCCTCCAGATATAACATAGGATATAAGTATTGCTGCGGATAATATTATTAATGGCAAGCCAGTACTTTTCATACCAACGGCTAATCCAGTTATAACATTGGTAGCTGGACCTGTTTTTGCAGCTTCAGCTATCTGTTTAACTGGTTTGTATTTATAACTGGTGTAGTATTGAATTAATAAACCAACAAGCACAGCTGCTGAGATTCCTATAACTATATCTATGAAGAAAACTATGTCGGCCCTAAGAAAAACAATAACTGATATGAAGAATAGTACTGCAGCAACTACACCCATTAGAATATAACCTGCATTTATTGACATCATTGGGTCATCCTTTTTCACATATCCAACAGCAAGGATGCCTATAATTGATGCAGTTATACCAATAGCACCTGCGATTAATGGGAATATAACTCCAGCAAATCCAAATGTTGCAGCCAAAGCTAATCCAAGAATCATCGTACCTATATTATTGTCAGTAAAAGATTCAAAGAGATCTGCACCTCTTCCAGCGCAATCACCAACATTATCACCGACAAGATCTGCAATTACTGCGGGATTCCTTGGATCATCTTCTGGTATTCCTTCTTCTACTTTGCCGCTAATGTCTGCGCCAACATCAGCGCCCTTTGTATAAATACCTCCACCAAGCTGAGCAAACAGACCTACAAGGCTGGCACCAAATCCAAAACTTATAATTAATTCAGGATCAGGAGTGCCAGAAAGCATCGAGTATGCATAGTATAGAATTGTTAGACATAAGATGCTAACGCTTGTAATGCCAAGTCCAGTAACAGCACCACCACGAAAAGCAATCTTTGTGGCTTCAGGAAGATCATGATTCCTAGCAGCTTCAGTGGTCCTCACATGTGCGATTGTTGATATGCTCATGCCAACATATCCAGCTAAGGCAGATGCTGCAGAACCTAAGATGAACGCTAAAGCATAGTATGGCATGCCCCCATGATATATGAAATCATAAATATAAAGCCCCACTGCAATTATGACAGCTACAATTGCTATTGTAGAATTTTGCCTTCGTAGATAAGCTTTTGCGCCTATTCTTATAGCCTCTGCTATCTCTCTCATTTTTTCAGTACCACTAGGTTTTTTCTTTATGTATGATATCAGATAGATAATAACACCTATCGCTACGAGACTAGTAAGCAATGGAATCCATAGGAACCACCAGTTTGGCTCTATTGATACTTCCATATTACGCACCTCTCAATATACTATGAAGTAATGAATCAAGGAATAACAGTAACTTTTTTGCTAAATAAGAATATAATTATTTAAAGGTTTATGTGCACAAATGCTTAACATGGAATCTTTTCAAGATCCTCTTCTAATCTATCGATCCCCTCACTAATGTCAGAAATTGGTGTTTTTCCAAATGAAAATCTTAAATGCCCCTCTCCTACCTCACCAAAAAGGGAACCCGGAACTGTAATTATACCAAGTTGTTTTAGTAAATTAATTGCTAATTTTTTTGAATTCGTGCAACCTTCCACCTTAGGAAATGCAAAAATTCCTCCTTTCGGCAAAGATAATTCCATCCAAGGAAGCTCATTTAACCGTTTATATATGAAATTTCTTCGTTTTTTAAGAATCTCTCTATACTCACTAATTAATGGTTTTCGAATTGCAAGAACCAAGTTAAGTAAATATTGCGCTGGAAGAGAAGCGCATATTATGACAACATCTTGTATTCGTTTTATTTCGTCGATGATCTCTCGAGATGAGGCGATATAGCCAATTCTCCAACCAGCAATACCAAATGATTTTGAGAAGCTACTTATCATAATAGTACGTTCTTTCATTTCACTTAAAGAGGAGATACTTATATGTTTAGTGTCATATACAAAATACTCATAAACTTCATCAGAAATTACAAATAAGTCATTTTTTATAGCTACATCAGCTATTCCTCTTAGTGTTTTTTCATCAAATGTAGATCCTGTCGGGTTATTTGGATAGTTTATTAGAATCGCTTTTGTCTTTGGAGTTATACTTTTTTCAAGTTTTTCTACGTCCAGCATAAAACCTTTATCAGTTTCATCCATATTTACAAAAATTGGATTAACTCCCAGAGTAAGTACTGCATATAAATGGTCAAAGTAGTATGGAGCTACAATAATTAAATCATCACCAGGATCTGCCACTGTAGCAACCGACAAAAAGGTAGCTATATTTGCACCAGCAGTAATTATTATCTCGTCAGGTGAATATTCAACATTATTGTCTTCTCTTAACTTTATAGAAACAGCTTCTCTGACTTCTGGAAGCCCCTCTGGCCTAGAATATTCATATAACTGTCGCTCAGATAATAATTTTTTAAATTTCGTAAGAATCTCTGTTGGTAAATAAATATCTGTACCGCATTGTCCAAAGTCAATTATCTCAATACCTTTTTTCTCTAATTCCATAGCAATTTTATAGTATTCTGATAATGGAGGAGGGGGTATCGTTCTAATTCTCTTCGACATAACCACCATGGCATCACCTTAAAAAGTTAGTTTAAGTGACTATAATTAAAGGTTTTTATAGCTACACTTCAAAAAGAGTTAAAAATTCTCAACAAGTTATACTCTTTCTAATCTTCTTCTCATAATTATCTTTATTCTATATGCTTCTAAGATGTTATTTCTTGTTATGATACCTATTATTTTACGAGGATTTTCTGGATCAACTACAGGGATTCTACCAATATCATATTTATCCATTAAATTTAATGCTTCTTGCGCTGTTTGATATGGAAATATTGTTATGACATTTTTCCTCATAATTTCTTCTATCTTGCTGGATTCTTTATGCTCGCGCATTGCATGCAAGATATCATCATCTGTTACTATTCCTACAAGATTTCCATTTTCATCAACAATGGGAAATCCATCAACTCTATACCGCTCCATAATCTCAATGGCTTGAAAAACTCTTATTTTTGGATCGAGAGTTATAACACTTGTATTCATTATGTCACCTATTTGAATTAGAGATAATATATCTTCACGATGCCCTCTTATGAGATATATGCCTTCTCTCTTAAAACTGAATGTATATATATCTTCGGATACTAATGAGCTACTAATTAAGTAACTTAATGGTGTAGCTAGCATCAGAGGTATTATAAATAGATAATTGCCGCTAATTTCACTTATTAGGATTATATTTGTTAAAGGTGTTCTGGAAGCTCCAGCAAAAAAAGCTCCCATACCAACCAAGGCATAAGCTTGAGGATTTTTAACAATATCTGGGAGAATAGTACTAAATAGAGACCCCCAAGCTCCTCCTAACATAGCCCCAATATAAAATGTTGGAGCAAAGATTCCACCTCGCCCACCAGATCCCAAGGTTGCAGTAGTAGCGATCATCTTTAAAAACGCAAGAATTAGGAATACTGTTAATGTATATTGCCCAAGTAAAGCTTTTTCAATCTCTGTAACTCCAGTTCCCATAATCTGTGGATAAAATATTGCAATTATTCCTGTGAGGAAAGCCCCAATTGCTGGTTTATATGTTTTAGGGATATTAAGTTTCTCAAAGAATATTTCTCCACTTTCGAATATTTTTATCCATATTGCCGAAAAAAAACCAAACACAAGCCCTTCCAACGTGAAGATAGGCAATTCTTCAAAAGAGTATGTTATCGTATATGGAACAAAAAATTCACTAGTTCCTCCGAAGAATAGAGTTGCTACTGCGACAGCGATTGTTGTAGAAAGGAACACTGGAATCGCTGTAGTGATTGCGATTTCTGGCAAAAGAACCTCAAGGCCAAAGAGCACTCCTCCAAAAGGAGCACGAAATATAGCACCTATTCCTGCAGATGTTCCACAAAGAATCAATAATGACATTTCCTTATCTGTAAGTTTTAACTTCTGACCAAAACCAGACGCAGAGACTGCTCCAATTAAAGCAGCTGGCCCTTCGGGACCTGCACTTCCTCCAGAACCTATAGTAATTGTCGCAGCAAAGATGCTGACTGCTTTGGGTATGACGTCCATACGTCCTCCATAAAGAGCCATACTTTTTATAATTGAGGGGACAGCATGCTCCGCACTTTTAATTATTATAACATTTAGTATACCAACTATTAATGCTCCTATTATTATTGATGAAACTATAGCAGCTTTACCTCCTAAAAAACCAAACTTATGTTCCATAAATTTAAGGTACAAGTCAGCAAGATATGAACAATATGAGGTTAAAATATAAAATACAATAACACCTAACCCAGCTATTAATCCAACAATTACCGCCAATAGATTTATTATAAATACTCGAGAATGGAATATTTCAGATATTCTTTGTTTTATTTTCTCATAGGAAATATTAATTTTACACGTAATACTGCACATTCTTATTAATCCCCGTTGAAATTAAGTCTTAGAAAACTTTCTATAGATAAGTATTAAAAATTAGCGTTCGCATTTAATAATTTAAAGCTCCTCAAGAACAAAAGCAGTAACAATAAGTGCAGGAAGAAGATATTTCTTCTCATGAACTAGATGTAGGAGACGTTCTGGGTCGTATTTATCTTTAAAAACAAGTCTTAAAAAGACAAGGAAAACATCTACTGTGTAGTCTAAAAAATACTCCAAGGATATCATTTTGGGATTTAAAAGCTTTAAGTATACTATCTGAGCATCAGATAGTTCATCTTTTAACTTATTAAGTAACTTGGAATGAATATACTTTGTTTTCCCAGTCATTTTAACAAGTACATGAAAGTTTTCTTTAATATAGTAATATAGTTTTATCGTTATATCAGGAAAATTAGGTAAAACCTTATGGTATTCAGGATATATGGTATTAAGAACATCGATTATTTTTGATTGAAGTTCTTTCTCACTCATTGGCATATTTAGTTCCTCAAGAAATATTTTGCTAAGGAAATATATCCCCCAATTGCCTTATAAATATCTTCTAATGATACATGTTCGTTTGGTTGATGAGCTAGATGTTCATCGCCTGGACCAAATCCTATTGTAGGAATCCCTCTTTCTCCAGCGGTGTATGACCCATCTGTGCCAAAACACCAAGTAATTAGTTGAGGTTCTAACCCTATCTCTGATAAGGCACTAATTGCGAGTTTTACAAATGGAGATTCTTTATCCACTATCCATTTTGGGAAAAAACGCTCTGCCTTTAATGAATAACCCGTGTAGCATTTTAGTTCACTTTCTATAATCTTATACTCCACATCACTAGAGTTTAGCTCATCTGATAAAGATTCGATCATTTCTTTAAGCTCTGTCAGTATTTCATTCTTTGTTGACAATGAAGCTATTCGCCTATCAAGGTATATTTTACATTTGTCGGGAATTATAGGTCCCTCTGGTGGTTCAGAAACTATTTTTGTTAATGCAAGTGTACCTTTACCTAAAATCGGATGCTCTGGCATGTTTTTATTTATATCCTTTAATCTTTGCAAGAAGGGAAGGGCTTTGAGTATGGCATTATCCCCAAGCTCGGGCATGCTTGCATGACTAGTTTTCCCATAAACTATAACTTCTATCTCTGCCCGACCTCTGTGTCCTATAGCTAAGTTGAGATTTGTTGCTTCTCCTAATATAACAATATCTGGAAGAATGTTATGATTTTCGACAATGTTTTTCATTGCTATGCCTTCTTGCAGCTCTTCAAGTACAACAGCAGCTACAATTAATTTGCCTCTTATTACTCCTAAGTCTCTTGCTTTAGCAGCTGCATATATCATGCTTGCAACAGCACTTTTCATATCCACAGATGCACGACCATAAAGAATGCCATTAGTAATAACAGCCTCATAAGGAGGATATATCCAATTTTTTAGATCACCCTCGGGAACGTGATCAAGATGCCCATTAAAGCAAAGAGATTTGCCTTTATTTTCTTTAATTATACCAACAACACTACCAAGTTCATCGATGAATATCTCATCGTATTGTAGTTCTTTCATTTTCTCAAAGACAAGTTTCGCTACTTTATCCTCTTTTCCAGACAAACTTGGTGTTTTAATCAACGATCTAAGAAATTTCAAAAAATCATGAGAAAGATTGTTGTTTATCATACTTACCACCATTATTAGTTACTCATAGGGCCACTTGGTTTCAATTATTTTTCCTGAACGGTCTAGTATCCGTTCTAATGACTTTTGTGCATTTTTCAGGATCTCTTCCTCGTTCATATGAAGTATTCTTTTATTTTCCATGAGAATCTCGCCATTAATTATAGTTGTTATAACATTTTCACTACTGGCGCTATAAACTATTGCGGCGGGATGATATGTTATCGGAATAACGTTAGGATTCTTCAATGTTAAAATTATTAGATCTGCCTTCTTTCCCACTTCAATGGAACCTATAAGGTCTTCCATTAGAACAGCACGTGCACCCATAATAGTTGCCATTTCTAATGTTTTCTCGGCAGAAAGTGCCAGTGGATCCAAGTTTGCGACCTTATGGAGTAGAGGCGTTACACGAATAACGTCAAACATATCATGATTGTTATTGCTTGTTGGACCATCTGTCGCTAGACCAACAGTAATTCCATTTGCTAACATCTTAGGAATAGGAGCTACACCAGAAGCCAAATACATGTTGCTGATTGGATTATGAGACACTTTTGTATCCGTTTTTGCTAATAGGTTTATTCCATCGTCATCCGCCCATACTGTGTGAACTGCAAGAGTCTTAGGCCCTAAAAGACCTAACTTATAAGCATAGCCTATTTCAGAAAGCCCTCTCGTCCTTTTGCTGTATTCGTACTCAGCTCTCGTTTCGTCCATATGAATAGTAATGCCAGTATTATATTCTTCTGCCAATCTCTTAGTCTCCTTGATCAATTCATCACTCAGCCAATTTATTGTTCCAGGAGCCAACCATATTTTTAGCATATCGTTTGTGGATGATTCATTATATATCTTCAATATTCTTTCTAAATCATGTATAATTTCGGAAGTCTCCCTTAAGGCTATTTTTGGAGCCCCAATTTCTTCACCAGTATCCTGGTATCCATAGCCTAAAATTGCCCTAATTTTTGATTCTAATAAAGCTCTTATAACTTTATCAACCGCTCTCGGATGCGCATTTAAAGCATGTTCATAACCTAAAATTGTTGTAGTTCCAGTTTTAATAGCCTCTAGGCAACCTAATTTTACAGCATTATAGTAGTCCTCATCTCTTAATCCCTCTACAAGAGGAGCCCATGCAGCTTTGAACCAACTGAGCAAATCTACATCTGTTCCCAGATTCTTACCTAAAGATTGAAATAAATGTGTATGCGTGTTTACTAAACCAGGCATTAATATATTCCCATTAGCATCGATAACCTTGTCAGAATTGTTATACTCCTTCTTTAGAGCCTCTGTTTTCCCAACAGCTACTATCTTATCATCTTCAATAGCGACCGCACCAGACTTTATTATTCGTCGTTTTTTATCCATAGTCACAACTGTAGCATTCTTAATGAAAACCGATGCCACCTTCTTACCTCCTAAGAATTTGCTTCTAAGAACGATGGTATTTCTAGACAAGTTGGTAATACCAAACAGCTATAAAATGTTAAAGCAGAGATTTTAACTTTTTTGTAGTTTTTTAAATAAGCATGATTTTTATCAATATGGGTGATTATTTTGATTGTCGAAATTCTCGAAGAGATCTCTTATAATTTAGCACTATTGTGGAATATTATAATTTTAATTGGAAATTTTGCATCCATTTTTAGCATCGCACTAGGATTTATATTCTGGGCAACAGGATATGACTCAAGAAGCGGGAAAAAGATGATTGTTGGCGGAATAATTCTATTTCTGGCGATAACATATTTATCAAACAATCCACCGATAATTGTGCAAATGATCAATGAAAATCCTTAATTTTACAGATCCAAAAGCAATAAAATTCAACACCCACTATTTATATTTATTTGCAGATATCTTTAAGATTAAAGTATTGATTTGATAATCATAGCTAAAGTTATTCACGGTGATTATATTGAGTTACATTAAAGTTATAGATGCTCATTGCCATTTAGATGACGATGCCTATAGTACAGATGTTCGTACTGTTATCGAAAAAGCAAAAATGAAGGGAATAATAGCCATAATAAATTGTAGTTTAGGGCCAAATTACATACCGAGAGGTATAGCTTTAAAGGAAGCGTACCCTAATTTTATTTTCTTGACATTTGGGCTTATGCCCTATGAACTTGATGAGAATTTATTTACGGAGACCATAAGGCTGATTAAGAAATATAAGGAGCACATAGTGGGAATTGGAGAAGTAGGGTTAGATTACTATTGGATTAGAGATCATGAAAAGCGAAAAATAATGATAGAACGATTTAGAGAATTTATACACCTCGCTCAAGCTATGAAATTACCATTAGTCATACACTCCAGAAGTGCTGGAAAATATGCGATTTCTGTACTAATAGAAGAGAATGCTAAGAATGTGCTCATGCACTCTTTTGATGGTGCTAACTCTTGGGTTATGAGAGGTGTAGAAGCGGGATTTTATTTCTCCGTCCCTACTAGTGTTGTGTATAGCGCACAAAAACAAAGAATGCTTTCTGTCCTTCCTCTTGAAAATATGCTTCTCGAAAGCGACTCACCAGTTTTATCTCCAATTAAGGGTGAAAGAAATGAACCATCAAATATCATTGAATATTCATTGCCAAAAATTGCTGAACTAAAGAAAGTTGATGTTAGTGTCATAGCTGAGGAAACTACAAAAAATGCAATAAAATTGTTTAATCTACCGATTTCATATTAATCACTGCTCTAATTTTCTAATGACATCATCTGTTAATTCACCGATTCCCAGAGCTGCTTTTAGAACAATAAACTTTTCCCTAATAGTTAATTCTTCAAATTCAGCAACGCGTTCTGGTTCTTTAAGTTCTGGATGTTTTACAAATAGAAATCTCAGGATGACCTTTCTTGGTGAATTCTTTCTCCACCACTCTTTTAGAGACTCTATATAATCCTCTGCAATATAAGTTACTTTTTGTTTCTTTACACGTACTAATAGATGACTATTCTCCAATCTTACTACATAAGGAACTCCTGGAGCTTGGTTAATAAACCAAATTATACTACGATATATAGGTAATGCATCAAAAAGCCTTGCGAGACCTCTAGAGAAAGAGCGAATTATTTCTACAAAGAAGACTACGATACCTAGTATTAGGTATATTATGAAAAACGGGCTATATATACTCACAGTAATGATTATTACTGAACAAGAAAGCACCTTTAAACCAATATTATGAGAGCCTCTGAGAATTGCAATTGTTTTTCTCAAAATATATACAACCCAATAATGAATAC
>JAGGXT010000345.1 GCA_021162905.1 Candidatus Odinarchaeota archaeon
TCACGTAATAGCATTTTAAATTCGTTTCAGTTAATTTTTTTACTCTTGTTTCTCTATATCTATTGATGAAAGATGTCTGGTGTCAAGGAAAGGATTAAAGATGTTCTTATGAAGAAAATAGCGTTTCTAATACCTATTTTTCAATTTATACCAGCAATAGGGCCATGGTGCGGGATAATGAGCATCCCGGTGATCGCTTATTTTCTTATGTTAATCTCTATCTATTCTGATTATCCTGATATTTTAGCTCTCGAAATCTCCTACTTACTCAACCCTAGAACATTTATTTTTGAAAAAATTGTTGTACTTGTGGGGTTTGCTTTATTTGTGTACTCTGCAATCTACTTGCACAAACATAAAAACGGACTTACTACTACAGGTCCTTATAGTTATGTTAGACACCCTCAATATTTAGGTCTCATAATTATGACCCTTGGCTTTACTCTAATGTCTCTCAATACACCTCTAATTAGCATTGTCATTAGTGTATGGCTTATAGAGGTATTAGCATATATCATTTTGGCAAAAATCGAGGAATATCATCTGAGAAACAAATTCGGAGATAAATATATACAATATATAAACTCGGTTCCATTTATGATTCCATTTCTAAGAAGAAAATAAAAGAGGGGACATTAATTATGGGCCCATTATTTCAAAAATATTGAATGCCAATAGTATGTGAAATGCTATCAAAGTTTTGCTACTTTATCCAGCACAAATGAAGAGTTAAAAATAATAACTGTGTTATTATTAATGTATTTTTCAAGTAACATTAGGTTTTATTATGAACTCTATCTTTTGATATTGAGAGAAAACTTGTAGGTTACTGTGGTATATACTGTCGAAAGTGTGATTATTACATCGATGAGATTCGGAGAGTTAGTAAAGAGACCCTCTCATTAATTGAAAGACACAAGGAATTTGAGATTTTTGTTAAAGTGGTTGGCATCTTTCAAACATTGCCCTGGATGCAAAGCAAACGATGGCTGGGGAGATTGCCCAGTTCGAAAATGTGCTGAAGAAGAAGGTGTGGAGATTTGCTACGAGTGTAATGATGATGCCCTTAAAAAATGAAGAAGTTAGGAATTGAAAAGTGGTTGAAATTTCAATTGAGAAAGAGTGATTATGAGATACATCTTTGATCATTTTACCTTAAAGAATGACAGGTATAATTTCTTACTCCATTTATAGGAAAAAGAAAAACAAACTTTCAGCACACAGAATATGTAATGTTTTTAGTAACTCTTATATTTGAGTAGTTCTCAATCATGTAATACTAATATACTTACATTTTTGTATACTCATCGGTGAAAGAAATGCTCACTAAAGATTTAGGTAGAACTACTAATTTAAAAGAAAATACTTTGGAAACAATTATCAAGGAAATCGAAAACACGCAGGTCATCCTCGTTGCTGGTGGCAGGGGAAAAAGAATGGGAATGCCAGACATACCAAAGCCATTAATTAAGATTCATAATAAAACCCTCTTAGACTTATCAATAGAGTTTTATAAACAAGCAGGGTTCAAGGATTTTATCCTATTAATTGGACATTTACATAAGATGATAGAGAAACACTTAGAAGAAAAGGAATATTATGACGTCAACATAAAGGTTTCTGTGGACCCTGAAGAACAAATGGTAAAAGGGATCGTTGGGAAAGGAAAAGCATTAAAGTATGCAATAAGGTCAAATATTATTGATAGAAATAAGAGAGCCATAATAACATATCCAGATGATGTTTTCCTCGATAAATTTCTACCTATAAATTTACTTACACGTCATATTTATGGTGTTGAGAAAATGAAAATTTGGGCGACACTGGTTCTAGTACCAGGGACTACATATCCTTTTGGCGTTGCACGACTGAATTATGATGGACTAATTAATAGTTTCGAGGAAAAACCATTCATACAAAAGGATACCTATACAGGAACGTGCATGATTGAACCAGAAGTTTATAAAGTGGTTGATGAGCTTGTTGATTTGAACGCAGATCGCCCAATAGACTTTGAAGGAGTTGTTATTCCGGAGTTAGCAAAAAGACATAAGCTGTACAGCTATCATATAGCTCCAAATACATGGCTTCCAGTAAATACTCAAAAGGAGTATGAGACTGTTCTTAAGCTCTTTGAGAAAGAAAAATGGAATGATTAATTTTCTTTCTGTGCTCTAACGTTTAGTGTATAAACGTTTTTAAGGTTCAATGTGATATGTTTACTAGCTAAAAGAATATCTAATACTCTCTAAATGAATAACATTATATTTTGAGCGCTATCATTTTCAAATGATGGTGTTGATAAATCATGGAAATATGGGCAATAATAATCCTTAGCGTTTTTATAGCAACGTTATTTGTAATAATTACAGAGAAAATTGATAAGGCTATAGCAACAATTTTAGGAGCTATTATCGTATATTTAACTCTCTCTACATTTAAGGGAGCTACTCTAGATGAAATTCTCTCTTTTATTGACTGGCCCACTATAATAATAATGTTCAGCGTTATTGTTACAGGTCTTCTTGTAAATGAAGCGGGATTATTTCAATGGGTCGCAATAAAGTTAGTTAAATTAACAGAGGGGGACCTTGTAAAGATATTTTTCAGCCTCATCATGTTAACAATTATACTAAGCTCGGTTATTACGATATTAGTATCAGCAATTATTATTGCAAGGCTAACAATCTCTATAACTGAAGCAATTGATGTTGATCCATATCCATTCTTGCTTGCCGAGGCAATAGCTGTTGGGATTGGCGGCGCAACATCTCTAGTTGCATCTCCTAACACCATTCTAGTTGCTCAATTTGCACACCTTGATTTTACCTTTTTTCTCATCTATACTATGCCTATTAGCATAATTGCCGGCCTTTGCACAACATTTATTTTGATAAAAATCTCTGGAAGCTTAGGTGAAGTTTCAGAAGTAAGAAAAAGCGTTCTTATGGAATTTGAAGAGTGGAGTGTTGTTCCAGATCTTTTTTTGTTCTACGCCTCTGCTATTATCTTGATTGCCATGATCATCGGGTTTGCGATATTTCCAGCGCCTTATGTTGTTGCCATCACGGCAGCAGCAGTTTTCTTATTAATTAGGGGGAAATCATTAAGCAACGTTGCTAAGGATGTAGATTGGAGCACTCTCTTTTTCTTCATGGGGATATTTATAATTGTAGGTGGTGTCGAGAAAACAGGAGTCTTACATGAAATCGGTTATGCTCTTGGGACAATGAGTAAGGGTAATGTTTTTCTGCCTTTAGTTTTAATAATATGGATAACAGGAATATCCTCCGGTTTTCTTGACGGTGTTACAATAGTTCTTACTTTTACGCCCATAATTGCAGAGCTAGTAAAGAGTGGAGGCTTTCAAAATTTTTTCCTAATTTTTATGATTGCTCTGGTACTAAGTACAAATTTTGGAGGCAGCATGACACCCATTGGTACTCCAGCAAGTCTGCTTATAGTCTCACTCGCCAGTGGAAGGGGCACACATATCTCATTTAAAGAATTCATAAAGGTCGGTGTAATTGTAGTTGCAATAAATCTTACTCTAGCAACATTATACGCGATAGTTCTTATGTTGATTTATTAAAAATATGCAATATTCACCAGGTTCAAGTATAATAGTGTTAGGGGGAATTTTTTTCAGTTTTGATATTTATCCCCCTAACACTTATTTGCATAAATAACAATTATCTATGAACACTAATAATTTAAATTATAGTTTTAGTTTATCTTTATGTGAAATATGTTTTATTGGATTTCAATTGCAATTATGGAGTTGAGTGCGATTTATGGATATTCCTCTGAATGAACTGGATAGTTGGTATGAAGAGAAAATCAGGGATAAAACACAGGATTACGTTAAAGAAGTTAATAAAGTCATAGACCATATTGAAAAGGACATTG
Organism: Candidatus Odinarchaeota archaeon; assembly: GCA_021162905.1. The sequence goes on from JAGGXT010000345.1 coordinate 3,910, forward strand.
ATTTCCTCCAAGAGCTCTTAGATATTATGATTAACACTGATTTTAAAGCTCCAGAGTTAGCTACATCATCAGCCCGTAGGTTAGGAGAAAAGATGAAAGAGCTTATCGTTGAATTTCTCGACGCCCCAGAAGATATTAGATATGACACCATAGATGATTATATTGCAAGGATAGACAAATTCTCTGAACAAGTTTTTAAATATGGCAAAATATGGGTCCCACAACTGACAAAACATTATAAATCGCATTTAAAGAAAATTGACTTCTTTCTTAAAGACATTGAGAAAAAGAAAAATGAGCTTAGAGAGATTCAGAGAGAGTATAAATGGGTCAAGGAGTTGCAAATAATTTTTACTAAAGTTAATGAATTGAGAAAGGATTTATCGAAACTATCTGAGTATAATGAGAGACTCAAAGAATATGAACAACAGCTTGCAAAAGTAGAAACCGAATTAAATGATGTAAATGAAAAAATTGATGTTTTAAAGAGTAGGTTAAAGCTTGATGAGTTAAAACAAATTAATGATGAAATTGAAAAAATGAGGCAGGAAGTAATAAGTATTTTAAATACTTTCCAAAAGCCATTTAAAAAGATTTTAAGTGCTCCACCATCTATAACTACTAGAATTCCTGGAGAACTTCAACAAGTTCTTATGGAGTACAGCGAAGATCCATTTAACGCCCTCATAGAGGAGGATATTGGCCATCCTAAGTTAAACAAACTCTTAAGAAAAATGAAAGACATTCTAAACAATGTGGACATTGGACTAAAGAGCTCAGATGTAAGAAGAACATTAAAGAAAATAGATAAAATTTTAAAAAGCAATGAGCTCAAGAGGCTGCAGGAAGATTGTAAGCGACTTTTTGAAAGAAAAAAAGAAATTGAAGGGATTTCAGGAATCTCTGAACTAGAAAAGCTTAGAGAAGAGAAAGAAAAACTTGAGAGGATTAGGAGTAGTATAAAATTCAAAATAGATAACCTAAGGGTTCAGATAAATGAGAGAGAGAACAAAATAAAGAACAGCAAAGAGAATCTTGAAACTCTAATAAAAGAAAAAATTGGAGAAGAGATAAATATAGTTCTCTAACCATATGGTGATAAGATGATCGAGAAGAATAAGAAAGAGCTACAGACAGTAACGCTGAAGCTCCCAGTTGAGATTATTAGGAAAATTGATTCGAGTTTAGAAGGCAAGACGCGTAGTGATTTTATCAGAGAAGCCATTCTTGAAAAATTGGAAAAAGAGAAAGATGTCACATTGAGCAAAATCAATAAACTCGAAATGGAGATTAAAGATATCAAAAAAAGACTATTTGAGATTGAAAGAACGATTAACATGCGGATCTCTATGAGTGATATAGAAAAAGAGTTAATGGTTGTTGCCAAAGACGAAATAGATAGGCTAATTGTAGGTACATTCTTGGATAAGGGATATGTTAAGGTCATGGAACTTGAAAAAATTCTACCAATAAAGCGGCGCCAGATAGTAAATAGACTAAGAAGAATTGCAGATAAGACCAAACTTGTAAAATATATTCCGCATGAGAAAGACGGTATAACAAAAGCATGGTGGCTTATAACGCAATAGTAAGCAGACACAAAAACCTTCTAGTAATCAATAAGTTTTAATATTACAAATGAGAGAATATATAATGAGGGCAGAGCCGCAAGTGAGAAGGTCCCCCTCCCCCATCTCCTCTCGAAAACGGATTTTATGCGGCGGTGAAGCCCCTTCTTTTTTTTAAGGCAAAGTTATTTCACTTTCCTCAGTCTCTTCCTCAATAGCTAATAATTTTTCACTAAGACCAAAGCCAAAGCCGCTTCCTATGGTTATTATAATAAAATGAGGAATTAATATCGGTCTTACGTCATTTATTATCATCATTGCGATATTAAGTATTTTTTCAGGGGAACGAAAAACTTCAGGGATGTTTAGGTAAACATCCGTGAATACGATCAATGTGTGAAAGAAACCAACAAAGAACAAAGCAAAAAATGCTGTTAAAAAAACTTGACTTTTATTCTCTAAATTGAAACCAACAATAAAAGAGGTGGCAAACCACATAGCAGCTGTGAGAATTGAGTGATTACCATAATTTAATAGAATCTCACCAAAAATAAATGCCATTTGGGATATGACAGTTGTGCGAAGTCTATAAGCTATTGCAATCTCAGGGGGAACTAAAAATTCAAAACCTTGTAAAAATGTAAATAACATCCATGTATAAACAAATGTCATTGATACAATTGAAAATGCTGCGCTTATTGACTTTGACATAGTATTACACCACGCACCAACTGTTTAACATTTAATATTTTGAAAATAACATAAATATACTTTGCTGGTGTAGAAACTCATAACCAGGAGGAATTATATGAACGCAAAAGACATTGTCGACGAAATAGACATAGCAGTTCTGAGAACAATCGACGGTCTTAGAACAGCATTTGAGTACGTTCCAATAGAAACATTAATTGAGAAACTACCATATTCCCCTAAAAAAGTGACTCACAGAGTAGAAAAACTTGCAAGAATGGGGCTTATTCGATATATTTACGTTCCAGCAATGAATACAAAGGGGGCCAGAATAACTGAAAAAGGATTTGATACATTAGCGCTTTGGGACTTTAAAAAGCATGAGATAATTGGTGAAATAGGGCATCTTATTGGCGTTGGTAAAGAGGCAACAATAATAAGCGCATTAAGTCCAGATAATGAGAGATTAGTTGTTAAATTTCATAGATGGTGGATTCATGAGTTTAAGAAAATAAAAAAATCATTGGCATACACGTCCATAGCTTGGAGGGGTAAAGAGTTAAAAATTGATGATTACAAAGTTGATATTCCAAGAGCTAAAGCACAAGTGGAAATGCATGCGTTACAAGTATTATATTCGAAGGAAATAAGTGTTCCAGAGCCCAGAGGATTAAATAGGCATGCAGTTGTAATGATAATGATAGAGCGTGGAAATGGAATTCCAGCACCTCAACTGATTGACATTAAGCTACAAAACCCAAAAGAGACTTATGAGATAATAATAGAAGATTATATTAGGATGGTAAATGACTGCGGAATAGTTCACGGAGACCTTAGTGAGTTTAACATCTTAGTCGATCCAGATGGTATTTTATATTATATAGACTTACCTCAGGCAGTACCCATTGATTTTCCAGGAGCTTATGAGCTTGCTGAAAGGGATCTAATGACCATAAATAACTATTTTTCAACAAAATATGGAATTAAAGTTACTCCTGTTGAGGAAATTATGGAGCAATTAAACTTTGAGTAATTATACGTAGGTTACTATTTGAACAATATCTCCATCTTTCAATTCATAATTTAGGCCTACCTTTTTTGCAGGTATTTTCTCGTTCATTCTTCTTATGACAGCATATTTGAAGTACTTAACAAAAGTTGAGTGTATTTTCTCTGCGACATCACGAACAGTAGCACCTTTTTTCATTACTAGAGGTCTGTCTGCGATGCCTTTATCGCTTTTAGTCCAAATACGAATAAGATTAAGTTGCCTAAATGATTCATTTAGCACATCATCTAATCCCTTTCTCTTAATTGCCGTAGTTGGAATAACTTTAAATTTATTATCTACCAGCTCAAGCAGATTTTGATAGGATTTTGATGTTCCAGGAACATCGCCTTTTGTAGCGATAATTATGGCTTTTTTATAAGTAATACTTCCATCGAGGCAATCTATCACATCCTTTAACTCAACCTTGCCAAATATGCGAACTACCGCATTTCTAATACCAGATTCCATTAGGAATTCTTTAATGTCATTAGGGTCTATATTGTACCTTTCTGCGCCAAAAACTAAGATTCCACCGCTTCCAGTTCTCTCTATTTCAATTGGAGGAGGAGGCACGTTTAGTCTTATATCTGCATTATATAGCTCATTCATGAGGAGATTATATTGCCACTCAATATCTTGTGTTAGATCGATAATAATAGCAATTAAATCAGCGTTCCTAATAAGCCCAAGGATTTGTCTACCGTTACCCATACCACGACCAGCACCCTCAAATAGAGCTGGAGCCTCAATCATTTGTAATTGAACACCATTGCAGCACATAGCAATGCCTTGTATAGGTTCTATTGTTGGTTTGCCTATTTCAACTTTCACATTTGTCAATGCTGAAAGTAGGGCAGATTTCCCCGAGGACCGAACGCCAGTAAGAACTATTTGTGCATCACCCTCCTTAGGGATAGAAAATGGAGAAAAACCGCTGCCCTTTCTTGCCATTTGTCTTTTTTCAAGTTCCTTTTTCAGTTTTACTAATCTACTTCTATGTAAAGCTATTAGTTTCTCAGTACCTTTATGTTTAGGAACGAGGGAAAGAAACTCCTCTAAGGTTCTTATTTTCTCTTCTAAAGTTTTAGCCTCCAAATGCCTAGCATATGCTGCCTGTGCTTCTGGAGGCAGATTTGCTGGCATTATGCACACCAATCATATATATTATCTAAGTTTTTTTAAGTTTTCAGATGACAGGCAAATATACTATTTCATCCAAATCTCTATCTTGCATTTCTTACAGTATATTTTCTTAACAAAGTGACCATCAGGGGTATAATAAACAAAGGCCCATAAACTTTCGCCACATTTGCCACATAATATATCAGCAAGCCTTTTTGACTCAACAAGTACAAGTTTTCGCTCATCTATCTTTTGATACATTATTTTTGTCAATGCCGATTCCCCGTGTATAATTATAAGTTTACAAAAA
>JAGGXT010000106.1 GCA_021162905.1 Candidatus Odinarchaeota archaeon
ATACATAATAGACTAAGAAAGATAATACTAGCACGACACTCGCAATGAACATTGAAATTTTTACAAATAGGCTCATTGCTACTAAAACGTCTTCAATATTGAACATAAAAACGATTAATGTGGATAGAATATAACCCATCATTATTCCGAAATTTTGAAATGAGTCAAAAAGTGCCATTCCACGGCTTCTAATATTCTCATCGGTGTAATCTGATATAAGTGCTGCGGATCCTATAAAAATTCCTGGATAGATTGGTAAGGCCCAAGCAACAAGAGCCATAAAGAGATCTTTAGTTGATATTAAGTAAAAAACGATGAGGTAGCCTGTAATAGTAAATAAAATTGCTCCGAATCTTCCAAACCTTTTCTTCTCTGATAGGTGTCCTAATGCGAGAGCTACAAAAGCTCCAGTTATTGTCGCAATACTAGATGCAAAAGCGTAAGTCATTGGGTCTCCGCCTAGTCCATTAACAACATAGACAGGGAATATTGAGAAAACTAAATAAGCAGAAATCATCATCATTAAGCCAATTAGGCAGACTACTAAGATTATATGATTTTTTAGTAACTCCAGATAAACTGCCAACTGAGATTTATTGCTTTTGCTCGACGATTTTTCACTTTCATAAAGTGTAAATGCGATTACCCCTGCTGTAGTTACTAATAAACTTGAAAAAAGATAAAGTATAGTGGGCTCAAGATTTTCAAAGATGAACCCTGAGAGAAGACTGCCAAAGAACCAGCCAAGAGAACCAGCACTCATAACCTTACTAATGGCTTTCCCTTTAGCTTTTTCAATCACTGTAATGTAGGCGTTAACACTTGGTATTCTCCCTCCTGCAAAAAAATATGATAGTGCAAAGAAGAATAATAAGATGAGAGGATTAGACGAGAACACGAATGCTATTATAAACATTCCGAACATTATGTTTGTAATCCCTAAAACGGTTTTCCTTTTTAGGTGAACATCCGCTATATATCCCCAAAACATAGAGCCTAAAATCCAAGCGGTTTGAGACACACTATAAAAAAGAGTCACGAGAAGTAGATCACTGGTCAGAATAAAGATATAAATCCCAATAAAAAGCCAAGAGAGAGCAAAACCTATATTAAATAATACAAGTACTAGCATGAGTTTTAACAAGTTTAACCCGTATCGCATCCTATCCAGCTCATTCATCATCTTGCAAAAATAGATGAAAGCTAATTAAAATAAATGTTACTATTACTTTTTGAATATAAAACTTGTTAGTGGTGGCTCTACTTTATAATTTGTGTATATGATATATAGGTAAACAACTAATGAATCTCACTTTCAATGATTTGTTTAAGCGCATCAACAAAATAATCTATTTCTTCTTTTGTATTGTATATGTAAAAGCTGGCTCTTACACTTCCGTTATCTAATCCCAAGCGTTCATGTAGAGGTTGAGTGCAATGAAATCCACTTCTAACTGCTATCCCAAATTCATCAAGGTACAATGCAACTACATGGGGGTCCATGTTTTTGATATTAAATGATATGATGCCCCCTCTTTCATCGATGTTTTTAGGCCCATAAACTTCAATATTGCCATTTAGTTCTTCGTCTAGTAATTTTAATGCGTATCTTGTTAGCTCTTTCTCATATTCATGCACTTTTGACATACCCAATCTTTTAAGGTATTCTACAGCAGCTGATAATCCTATCCCACCTACAATATTAGGTGTGCCAGCTTCAAATTTCCATGGAAGCTTATTCCAATCAATTTTACATTTGCCATCTAGTCCGCATCTAACAGAACTAATCATATCTCCTCCTGTTAGAAATGGATCCAAGCTCTCGAGTAATTCTCTACGCCCGTATAAAACACCAATTCCTGTTGGACCAAGCATCTTATGTCCGCTAAAAGCCAAAAAATCGATGCCCAAATCACTGACATTTATAGGTAAGTGTGAAACAGATTGTGCTCCGTCCACCACTACTAAAGCATCATTTTCATGTGCTAACTTAGCTATCTTTCTAACATCATTTATTGTTCCAAGCATATTTGACATATGCACTATCGCTACAACTTTTGTTTTAGGGCCGATTACCTCCTCCAGCAAATCATAATCTAATTTATGTTCATTGGTGATATCTACAATTCGCAATAATGCTTTAGTCCTCTTTGCTGCTTGAAACCATGGTAATAAATTGCTGTGATGCTCCATTATTGAAACGACAATTTCATCGCCAGGCTTTAAATACTTTAATTCAAATGAGTAAGCAACCAAATTTAATGCTTCAGTAGTATTTCTTACGAATATTACCTCTTCCCTATTTTTCGCACCAATAAAGTCAGCTACCAAATCGTGAGCATACTCATACTTCTCAGATGCTTCTTGACTTAACTTATGAAGTCCCCTGTGAATATTTGCGTTGAAAGTTTCATAGAAATTCTTAATAGCATTAATTACCTGCACTGGTTTTTGAGAGGTTGCAGCATTATCAAAATAGACTAATCTTTTTCCTTCTATTAACCTATTAAGGATAGGAAAATCTTGCCTAATTTCTTCAACATTTAAAATACTCATAATAACTTCCCCGACTAAAAATTATATAATACATCAAATCATTAAGGAGAAATCTCATTATTTTCACCTTTAGACTTCTTTTCAGGTTTCCAGCTACTTATATGTCTTAACCTTTCTATTGCTGGTGGTATATTCTCTAAAGTATAATCTATATCCTCTTTCGTGTGGTATCTTGATAGTTTAAATAATATGCTTCCATGAGCCTCCTCATGCTTTCTACCTATAGCTAATAATACATGACTTGGTTCAAGAATTCTACTAGTACATGCACTTCCGCTTGAAACATAAATCCCTCTTAAACTTAATTCAACAGTTATTGCTTCTCCCTCTACAAACAAGAAGCTCAAATTAACGTTATCCGGCGCACGTTTATCACCTTCAGGACCGTTCACTAAAACATGTGGGACCCGCTCAATTATTCCACTCATTAGACGATCTCTTAGATCTCTCACTTTTCTTATGTGGCCATCAAAATCATCAAAGGCCAATTCTACAGCTTTTTTGAAACCCACAATTAGTGGAACATTTTCCACCCCAGGCCAATACTTCTCCACACTTAATTGTCCTCTCAATACCGGTTCTATTTTTGTCCCCTCTTTCAAATACAATAAGCCTACTCCTCTGGGTCCATGTATTTTATGACTACTTATTGTTAGCATGTCAATACCCATTTCTTCAACATTAATCTTTACCTTGCCATATGCGTCAGCAGCATCGGTATGAAAAATCGCATTAGGATTTACATCCTTTACAACTTTTACCAGTTCTTTTATATTTTGTATAGTTCCAATTTCATGATTAACCATCTGAATACTAACAAGACTTACATCCTTATCTATATAAGCTTGAAGAATTTCTGGATCTACAAATCCTTTCTCGTCTACTGGTAGCTGCAGTATCTTAAACCCGAATAGTTTTTCAGCTTCTTCCGCGGGGAAAATTACGCTAAGGTGCTCAATACTAGAGATAACAATTTTGCTTGGATTCTTTCTATTGGCCAGTGCGAAGCCAAATATGGCTAAATTATTAGCCTCGGTTCCGCTATGAGTGAAAATTATTTCTTCTATGTTCTTCGCTCCGATGGTCTTTCTCACCAAATCCTTTGTTTCATATATAACTTCATATGCTTCCCATCCAATTTTATGTGTTATTGATGGATGGCCGTACCCAACCTTGTTAAAATACGGAATCATTGCTTTAACAACCTCATCAGGAACATAACCCGAGTTCTCTAAGTCAAAGTAAACCTCCTTCGGGGGTGTGCCGTGGGCAGCAATAAGGTCTCTAACTGACATACTTACACCTCTTTTCCTCTCTTTATTGTGTCTTTTTCTCAGCTATTATAACATATATATCATTGTTTTTGAGCTTTGTATCCACTACCTTAAATCCGTGTTTTTTCAAAATAAGCTCTAGAGCCTTCATTGGCACTTCAGTTGTATCTATAACCAATTCAATCCTATCAGCTTCCCTTTTTGCTTCCGATAGGAAGTTATTTAACCTTATTATCGGGTGGCCGGTACATCCAGGTCTTTTATCAGTCAGATCAAAAAATCGAACGCTCATTTTTTCTCATCCGCTTGATTTCCTCTAATACCATAAAACTTTTCAATCATCTTCTCTTCTTCCCAGACTTGTTTCTCATCAAGTGTAAGTTCATCAGGTAGCCAATCGGGTTTTTCTTTAACCTTGCCATAGTAGGCTCTGATAGCTCTCTTTAACGCACCGACTGCCAATATACTGCAGTGATATTTTATTGCTGGCAATCCACCTAGAGCATCCGATACTTCTTTCCACTTAATATTCCAAGCCTCTCGTAAAGATTTCCCCTTTATTATTTCTGTAAGGATGCTGGCAGCTGCTATGTTTGCCGCACATCCATAACTTTCAAACGTGGCCTTAACTATAATATCTTCATTATTAACGCGTTCAACCTTCAAATATATTGTTATTAGATCACCACATGCCGGGCTTCCAGCCCGAGCAGTTATAGATGCATCTTCCATAGCACCAAGATTCTTTGGATTTCTAAATAATTCTAAAATTTTTGGGCTGTAGGGTAGAGGAATTCTGCTACTCATGATAATCACACACAGTTATAACACCGTTATTTGATTATATTAATTTTTGGTCAATTAAATATAAATGAAATTTTTTAGAATTTGCTCTATTTTCAATTTACTCTCTTACTCTCCTCTATTAAATGTATTCCTTGCTCTATCAATAAAATTAATTGAATTGCTACACTCATCTGAAAACTCATCAATGGTATCTCAACAGAAAGAAAATTCTTACAGAATTTTGTCATCAATCCTGAAAAAAGATTTAAAAGCGCAAAAAACGAAATATATTATTATAGGGGGACCGTTATGAGTGAAGCATCAAATGAGAAAGAAACTTCTATAAGTAATGTATCTTCGTTTGGAGGCGTATTCCTTCTGTCCTTTTTGGTTGTACTTACTGGTAGTAGCTTAAAAATTCTAGCAATTATATACGCGTCATAGGTACATATTTTCTCACGAAAGAAAAAAAGAACTTATAGAAAATCCTGCTCTTTGGAGGCATTGTTGCACTCCTCATTCCACCAATAGAGCCTATATCATATTTATTAATAAACGCTTTAGGCGCAGTAGCTGTCACATTTCTCATAAGGAAAGTTTCATTATGAAAATGATATATATCTATGAACCTTAAAGATGTTTTACAATTTCAAATTCTAACTCTTATCATATTTATCCTTAATTCCTAGTTTTATTAAGCAAAAGTTATTACATGAGGGGTCCTAAATTTAGTGGTGATCCTCATGGAGATAAAAAATAAAGTAGCTCTCATTACTGGTTCCAGTAGAGGAATAGGAAAGGCCATAGCCTTGCGTCTGGCGAAAGAAAGAGCAAATATTGCAATTAACTATTTTAAAAATAAAGAATTAGCTGAAGCCGTTGCTAAAGAAGCTGAGAAATTCGGAGTGAAAGCAAAAACATATCAAGCGGACGTCTCTAACTATTCCGAGGTGGAGAAAATGATTCAAAGAATAGTTGATGATTTCGGCACTATACATATTCTCATAAATAATGCGGGTATAATTCCAAAGCACTTCTCTGCATTCGATATTCCCCTCGAAGAATGGGAAAAAATACTAACCGTAAATCTCACCGGAGCGTTTTATTGCACAAAAGCTGTTCTCCCAATAATGATAAAAAACGGGGAAGGAAAAATAATTAACCTGTCTTCCGTTGCTGGGAAGATGGGTGGTACGGTAGGTCCACACTATGCAGCATCCAAAGCAGGAATAATAGGAATGACCTTCTCGCTCGCTCAAGAACTACTAAAGTATAATATAACAGTCAATGCAATAGCCCCTGGACCAATAGAAACAGAAATGATAATAGGACTTCCAGAAGAAAGGAAAAGGAAAATACTGAGCAGAGTACCCATGGGACGGTTTGGAAAACCGGAAGAAATTGCAGAAGCGGTGATATTTCTAATAAAGTGTGATTACGTGACTGGAGAAGTCATAGACATAAATGGTGGATACTATATGGACTGATTCCGCAAATTTTAATATTTATGCTCATTCCTCTAATCCTTTTAATGCATGCTTGGAAAATTAGCTATATGGCAAGCATTACTTGTTGAAGAATAGGAAAATAAAGATTATAAAATTAAAAGTGCAAAGACCTATTTTCAATCGTTCTGTTTTCTATCATTTTAGTTAGTTCTTTTTGTTATTGTGCTATTGAAAAAATATTCAATGAATGAATTAGCCTTTTTACAATTAATAAAGTTTAAATAGAACTTCAGTACCATAGTACTTAGGTGACATAAAATGGGACAATTGAAAATTAACATAGATGATGAAGTTCTTATGAAGTTCAAACAGATTGTATTAGCTAAACGTGGCAAGCTCGAAATAAGCCGTGAGGGCGAAGAAGCAATTAGGCTCTACATAAAAAAATATGAGCATCTATTACAAAGTGGTGTAGAATTAAAACATGATCCGCTTATTAAGGTAATAGGTGCTGTTAAGTCTGATAAGCGCAGTAATGCTCTTATTGACCTTAAGAAACTCGAGGCTGGCAAACTATGATATTCATAGATACCACAATATGGGTTGCAGCAATAGATTCTTCTGATGAGTTGCATGAGGATGGTAAATCTACTTTAAATGCATTGATTGAGAGAAAATTGTCAATAGCTCTGACCACTGATTACGTTCTCGACGAAGTCATGACAATTCTCAAAAAACGGAAAATTCCGCCAAAAAAGATTATCAGTGTCATAGAATCAATTATTGAATCTCCTTTAGTAGAAGTAATTTTTGTGGATGAACAAATTTTCACAGAAGCTTTAAAGATATTCAAGAAATATGAAAAATTAAGCTTCACTGATTCTACAACTCTTGCTGTAATGCGCAAGTACAAGATAAAGGAAATATACTCACACGACTCCGATTTCGATCTTTCTGGCATAACAAGAAGAGAAAGGCCACCATAACCTTAATACTAGACTAGGTTATTTTAAGAGAAAAGAATCTGAGAATTTTTCTCATAGCAAGCTTCTGATAAGTAATATTTTGAATAAAATTATGAAAGTAGAGTATTCTATGG
>JAGGXT010000259.1 GCA_021162905.1 Candidatus Odinarchaeota archaeon
AAAACCGTGTTTTTTGAGCCAGTCGTAGATGGCGTACCAGAAGTTGTTAGATGTTTCTATAACAACTTCGCTACACATGTTCTCCGAAAGCCACTCTGCAAGCTCATTGTACCCGTAGCGGTCGTTACTAAACGTTCTTACACTGATTATTGACTCATTAACAAAATTTAAAATAACTGAAGTAAATCTTTTTTATGAGGATCTATTCCACAGATCCTTAAATTTAAATATTTCAACTCATTCATATTCATATATGTCACCTCTTTTATATTTTGGGAGCCGTCGGGGCGAGTGGCACGACCTCGTGCTAATGGGCTTCTATACGGGGTCAGAGCCCCATACTGAACACCCATTTGAGGCGTGCCCGCCAGACTTATGACGGGGTCGAAGCCCCAAAAAATAAACCGGCGGCCCCTAGGCTCCCAATATTTGATAAAAAGGAGCGGCAAGTTATAAGTTTTTCATTTCAGACTTGTGTTAGATTCAATAGTTGTTGAAAAATTTTGATATATGCTGTCAAATTGTTTTGTCAAAAACCTATATAATGCTCTTTTAATGAGATAATAAATTTCATACATATGCACAGAGGCGATATATGTGAAGGAGGAAATCATACTTAGAGCAGATAATCTAGTTAAGATTTATACCATGGGAAAAGTCAAAATACATAAGCAAAGAAACAGCAGAGAAGAACTTTGGATTCGAAGGAAAAGCAAGTGTCTTCTTAGTTACAGTTAAAGAAGGATACGACAGAAAAGAAGTTGCAAAGGATATAAAGAAAGAATTTTCCAACTATAAAATAGAGACAATAACGGTCGATGACCTAATAAATCGTGTCTCAGCAATCTCAAATCAAATATATGCCTTCTTCTACGTGATAATCTCTGTTGGACTAATAATCGGCGGACTTGGTATTTTTATAGTGGCATCACAAACAATAATACAATGGAGATGGGAATTCGGTGTATTAAGAAGCATTGGTTTCGGAAGATGGGACATAGCGAAAATCATTTTCTCGGAGGCTCTCTTGATATCAATTACTGCCTTTATATTAGCCATTATAGATCTACCATTTTCTCTACAAGAAGCAGTAGAGGCTAGCGCAGCCGCTTCAGGAGTACTACATTTAGAATACGTATTTCCTTGGGATGCTTTGGTCATATATTTTGTTATTGTTATACTTTTAGCATTGCTTGGAGCTGCAAAACCAGCCTATAGCATAACAAAGGAAAGTATAGTTACAATTCTAAGAAGAGAGTAGGCGAATTATTGTTTAATTTATTATTTTTTATTTTATGTAACAATTTTAAGCTACCTACTGATTTTTCATTTTTTGGTTTTATCCATGTATTTTTTAATGTGTATAACATCTTTGGAAAATGAAAATTGTAACGTGATTAAGCTGATTAGGTGTGTTCTATGTACAAGAGTTACGAAAAAACTATATGGTCGCTGATCATATTAGCTTACTTTTTAGCATTTATAGGGCCATTCACTAGTAATGCGATATTGGCAATTATGGCAGTTTTAGAGGATACTTTTTCTGTCTCCGTGGATATGATAGCTTTATCAATAACGCTCTATCTCGTTCCATTTAGTGTAGTTCAATTATTTTCCGGAGCTATTTCTGATAAGATTGGATATTTTAAGGGAATTCTTATTGGATCATCAATTTTTGCCTTTTCGAGCTTTTATGTTGCTATTTCACCTAATATATATCATTTTATTCTTGCAAGATTTCTACAAGGAATTGGTGCAGCTTTTCTTACACCGCTTTCTATGGCATTACTTGGTGATCTTTCACCACCAGAAAGCAGAGGAAAAATTATGAGTGGTTATGCTGTAGCGGCTACGGCTGGGATTTCTTCTAGTCCAATAATTGCTGGATATCTTGCAATTTTTAATTGGAGATTTTTCTTTTACTTTGTTGCTATCGGCACATTTGTGTTTCTAACCATTTTGTTCAGTAAACGATCGACATTAATAAGATACTCCCCAGCATCAAAATCAGAGGACATAATTGAGAATATAAAAATCGCCCTTAGTGATAAGAGACTTATAGTGCTGGGTTTATTCGGTTTCTTAATATTCTTCTTTAGGATTTCCTTTTATACATACCTGTCTAAGACATTATCAAGCCCACCCTATTATTTTGACCCAGTAATTATTGGCTCTTACATTTCAGCAGCTGGTTTCGCTGGTCTTTTAAGCAGTCCAATTGCTGGCTTTCTTATAGATAATCTTGGGAAAAGATTTACTGCGCTGATAGCTTCAACTTTGCTCTGTATTACATTTTCATTATACTTTCTCATCGACTGGATAGCAGTTTTATACATACTTATCATTATAATGGGTCTTAGTATCACAACGCTGTTTATTACATTTTCAACTATTGTTGTTGATATAAACCCAAGATTGAGATCTACATATTCGTCAGTCTATAACTTCCTAAGATTTATAGGGTATTCATTAGGACCCACATTAACTTATCCAATATATGCGCAATTTGGGTTCTATGGGATATTAACTGTAGTTTTGGTCTCAACATTCATAATACTATTATCGCTAATGACAAGATTCATGGCACAATTTGAAAAAAGCAAAATGTAAAAATTTGTGAGAAATCAAATTTAATTATAATACAGTGTTTGGTGATAAGAATGCCAAAAATTATATTTAAAATATTAAGACCATCAACATTTTCAATAGTAGCAGCAGATTTGAACAAAGGAGATTGGGGAGTTGCTGTAGCATCAAAATTCATTGCTGTAGGAGCATTAGTTCCTTGGGCTAAAGCAAAAGTTGGAGCCATTGCTACCCAAGCATGGGCAAATATTTCATATGGCCCAAGAGGTTTAGAGCTATTAAGCAAAGGGCTAACAGCTGAGGTGGTGTTAAAGAAACTTATAGAAAATGATGAAATGAAAGACGACCGGCAAGTAGGGATTGTGGACTCGAAGGGTAATGCAGCAGCATGGACTGGTAAGAAATGTTTTGAATGGGCTGGGCACATAGTGGGTGAAAATTACACAGTTCAGGGAAATATCTTAGCTGGACCAGAAGTGGTAGAGGCTATGGCAAAAGTCTTTGAGACTACAAAGGGAGAACTTGTTGACAGACTATTAGCAGCATTAGAAGCAGGAGATAAAGCTGGTGGAGACAAACGTGGAAAGCAGTCTGCCGCTATTATAGTCGTCAGAGAAAAAGGAGGATATGGGGGATATACGGATAGATATGTTGATCTTAGAGTGGATGATCATCAAGAGCCAGTAGCAGAACTAAAGAGACTATTTAAAATTTGGGATTTAACTTTACTTTCAAGGGAAGATCCGAGTGATATAATAAAGATAGAAGATGTTGCTGAGAAAATTCAAAGAGCACTTAAGAAACTTGGCTTCTACAAAGGTGAGATTACTGGTAAAGCGGATAACGAGACATTAAAGGCCTTAGAGGACTGGATAATGATTAACAACTTTGAAAATAAAATGAGGAATGATGGCTTCATTTGGAAAAGTGTGTATAATTACCTCATAGAATTAGCCAAAGAAAAAACATAACATCTTTTTTATCTAATGAGGAGCCTTAAATTCAATAAACGTTGTGATGATTAGAAGTTAAAATCTAATTTTTGGTATTATTAATGTCATACTTTGGTACTGAAATAAATGGGAATACTTCCTCAACTATTCTAATAGCTCCCTCGAATACTGATGTTTTCCTCTTAGCCTTACTATTAACTATATATTCTTTATACTCCTCATAAAATCTCTCCATGAACATTCTTAAAACTTGATTTAAAAGATTATGATTCCTTCTTGAGGCAAGAGCAAAAATAACTGAATCTTTATGTTCGAATGTTATTGAAATATCGCCCCATAGAATAGTTACAATATCTTCGTAAACACCCAACGTTTCCCTACCAAAATGTATAAGAGCTGAGAACATACCACCAATAAGAATATCATTCACACTCTCTTCACCAGTAAAATTAAAGGTAAATAGTGGTAATCCTTCTTCAGAAACTACATAAAGTGCTATTGGATCAGTAGTTACAAGATATGGAGTCTTTGGGGAGATTATATAAGCAAGTAAGATAAGAACAGTTCCTATCGCAACAACTATATGGAATGGCGCTGTTTTATAGCCT
Source organism: Candidatus Odinarchaeota archaeon (assembly GCA_021162905.1). The sequence continues at coordinate 4,148 of JAGGXT010000259.1, forward strand.
ATAGGCAGAAACATAGCAATATAGGATAGAATCATACTGCCGAGAATACTTATGACTGAAGAGGATAGCAAAAGCCAAACTTGATGATATGCTGTCTTATTAATATATTTTAATCTTTTTAAAGAGCGAAGTAGATATCTTATCGTGATCACAATTGAATATAGTCCCACAGCTAAGGATATCAACATAAATGATATCCTCGGAAGCAATGTTTTGAATACAAGAACATAAATTCCAGTTTCCTCACAAAAAACTGGTCCAGCTTCATTATAAATGACAATAGACACGATAGATATGGTGTAGAAAATAAGTAATGTTGATAAGTGGAATAGATTAAATCCTCTCCCTAGTAAGTCTTCAATAAAGAGATAAATAGCTAAGAACCCACCAATACCAGCTGTAATACCTATTTTGAAAAAAATTACCGCAAGATAATACGTTTTGCATAATCCACCGAGAACTGACATAAGCCCCCAAATGCCCATTAGCAAGAATAACATCGATAAAAGGAATTCTGGCCTTAGACGATTTTTAGAATACTGCCTAAATATCAGACAAAAAGCTAAAAGTGTAATGATTGTTTGAAGAGTAATGAATACTAGAGGTAGTGACAATTTGTTATCTCCACTTATTTTTAAATAATTATTTATTTACTCATTTAAAAAATTTTAACAAAAAAGAACAAAAAATATTATTAGTGGTTTCAAAAAACTATATCTACTGGCTTCCTTATTTTTGCACTCTCAAGAACTCTCTCCGCGATAATCAATGCTTTGACGCCATCTTCGCCAGTCACTATAGGAACCCTTTTTCTGGCAACAGATTCAGCAAAATGTTGTAATTCTAATTTTAAGGGTTCAACCCATGGCGTTTTTGATTTCATAACCCATTCTTCAGTTTCCATAATTATGTCTTGAGTAAGCAAATCAACAGACACTATTGCTTGTGAGCCTGTTACGCTTATCTCACGTTTTTTATTGGGTGTTAACCAATTGGCTTCAATAAAGCCATTCAAATCTCCGTCAAAGTGTAAAATAATGTCAGTATGATCCTCATATCTATGTTTAAGAGAACCAGCTGTAGCATATACCGCTATTGGATCTTTGTCCAGTAAGTAGCGAAAACTGTCAATATCATGAATAGCAACATCTTTAACGACACCAACATCACCGACACGTTCTGGCCAGAATGGACCAACACGCCGAGCGTTAAGTAAAACAGGATCTCCTATCTCTTTCTTTTTAATTAGTTCTTTTAATTTTTGAACTCCCACACAAAACCTTGTAATGAATCCAACCATCAATAAAACACTATTATCTTTTGCTAGATCAACAAGCTTTATACCCTCTTCAACAGTAGCTGCCAAGGGCTTTTCTACAAGAACATGAAATCCTCTTTCTATCGCATACTTTGCAACTTCAAAATGAGTTGTTGTTGGCGTAGCTATTGATACGGCATCTATATTTTCATTGCGAAGTAAATCTCTGTAATCAGTGTACCATTTACAATTGTACATCTTTGCAATACGTTTAGCTTTTTCTTCATCTATATCACATACTGCTACAAGTTCAGCGTTTTGAATTTCATGAAAAACTCTTGCGTGATTCTTGCCCCAAGCACCAGTTCCGATAACTGCAATTTTTGCTATCATTTAAACTACCTCTTTTTATAATTAGTGAAGTCAAAAAATAAAGATTCTTGACTCCTATAAATCTTTTTAATTTTTTAGTAAGAGAATGATTTAATTTGGAATGATTTATTGCACAAACCTATAAATATGCCAATGTAAATATAGTTTACCAGCTAATCAGAAAATAATTTAACCAGTTATGTATAATAATGGAT